>JAKONS010000259.1 GCA_022701845.1 Burkholderiaceae bacterium | reverse complement strand
GTCCGCGCATTGGCCGGCGCCGCATTCGAGCACCGTCGACACCAGATTGCCGGCGATCAGCCATACGAATGCGACGGTGACGGTTTCGGAAAGATAACGCGGCGGCCGATTATCCCGGCCGGGCGTTTTGGCCACCACTCCGTCGTCGAGCATCAGCATCATGAAGGCCACCGCCAATATCGACACCATCGAGGCGATCAAGGCCCAGGTATAGAAATGCAGGCCGAGAAACAGATCGCCATAACCCGCGTTTCCCGGCGCGATATGCAGCAGCACCTGGCGCGCCGCGATGGCGCCGGTTACCAGGGCGGCGACGATCGCCATCGCATAATGGATATTGCTGACGCCCAGCCGCACATTGAAAAGAAACGCCAGCCCGATCGCCAGCAGGCCGACGCGCTGCAGCAGGCACAGCGGGCAGGGCAGCTGCGAGAACGCCAGCTGGTAGTAGAAGGCGGTGCCCAGCAGCACGCTGATGCCCAGCACGCCGAGCAGGTTCAGCCAGAGCGACAGCGCGTGGTCTTCCCGGATGGTTTTCATGGGGGGTGGCGGTATTCAGAAGGAAAGGGCGAGCGCGCTGGTGGCGTGGTATTGAAACCAGGCGCAGGTGGTGGCCAGCAGGATAATCCAGAGCAGATAACTGATTTTCCTCAAACCGACCACGGTGGTGAGTGCGGTGGCCACGGCCAGCAGGAATGGGAGAAACATGATCATCGCTCTGTCCATCCGGGTTGAATGGCCTGCAGGATAGGTCGAAAATGCGCCGGCGGCATTAATGGCGGGGGTAGCCCGAATGGCGCAATAAAGAAAATACGAGAATCGGGAAAGACCGCATGGCGCTCTCGGCCGCCGGCCTGTCCAATGCGCGCCATCCCTGCGAACCGCGCAGGCCACCGAACGCACCAGAACGCATCACGAAGGACAGGCGCCCGGCATCCGTGCCCCCGGCGCCGCCGCCATGGCCATCAGCCCCGACACCATCAAGACCGTCACCGCCCAGCTCTACGACCGCTCGCTGCGCGGCATACCGGCCGACACCCGCGCCGCCCTGGTCGCCTTCGAGGGCACCGACCGCAGCGAGACCGCCCGGCACACGCTGCGCATCATGGTCGAGAGCGCCGACGCCGCTGCGCGCGACAACCATTTCGTCTGCTCCGACGCCGGCGTGCCGGTGTTCTTCGTGCGGGTCGGCACCCAGGCGCGCTTCGCCGGCGACGTGCGCCAGGCGATCACCGACGGTTTCGCCGAACTGGTCGCCAGCATCCAGCCGCCGCTGCTGCCGCATGTGACCCACCCGCTGACGCTGGAGCGCGGCCATTCCGGCAAGGGCATGCCGATCACCACCTTCGACCTGATCGACGGCAGCGACTGCGTCGACATCACCTGCAGCCCCAAGGCGCTGGGCTCGGGCCGGTGGGCGGCGCTGGAGATCTTCAGCTTTCCCGACCTGGCGACGATCGAGCGATTCGTCATAGAGACGGTGATGAAGGCCGGCTCCCAGCCCTGTCCGCCGGTGGTGATCGGCGTGGGCGTGGGCGGCACCTTCGACTACGCCGCCAAGATGGCCAAGGAAGCCACGCTGCGGCCGATCGGCGAGCGCCATCCCGAGCCGATGGTGGCCGACATGGAGCGCCGCCTGGCCGAGGCGATCAACAAGACCGGCTTCGGCCCGATGGGCACCGGCGGCGACAGCACCGCGCTGTCGGTCAACGTGAACTACTGCGCCGGCCACGGTTTCACCCCGGTGGCGGTGTCCTTCAACTGCTGGATCAACCGCCGCACCCGGGCCCGCATCTACAACGACGGCCGGGTCGAGATCGTCGAGTGACCGCGGCCGACACAGCAAGGACCCGACACGCCATGACCATCCGCACCCACCGCATGCGTTTTCCGCTCTCGGCCGAAGACGCCCGCTCGCTGCGCGCCGGCGACCAGCTGATCCTCGACGGCGAGATCGTCGTCACCGCCGGCCTGCCCACCCACCAGCGCCTGCTGCAGGCGCTCGACGGCGCCGAGCCGCTGCCGCTCGAACTGCACGACGGCTGCCTGTTCCACATCGGCAGCTACAGCCAGGAGCACCAGACTGACGAGGCAGACCAGGCCGACCCGGAAGCCCCCGCCGGCCCGGACCGGTCCGGCAGCGGCTTCGAGGTGCTCTACATCAACCCCACCACCAGCACCCGCTTCAACCCCTACATGCCGACGCTGATCCGCCGGCTGAACCTGCACGCGGTCGGCGGCAAGGGCGGCCTCGACGCCGCCTCGGTCGAGGCGATGCGCGAGGTCGGCTGCGTGTATCTGTCGTTTCTCGGCGGCGGCTGCACGCTGCTGTCGCAGGCGCTGCGCGGCGTGCTGGAGGTGGGCTGGCCCGACATGCTGACCCACTACCGGGTGGTGCGCCTGAAGGTCGAGGGCCTGGGCCCGGTCACCGTGGCGATCGACGCCCACGGCAACAGCTGCTATGCCGACGCGGCCGCGCATGCGCGCAGCCACATGGCGACGATCCTGGCCGAGCTGGATCAGCGCCGCCAGGAAGCCGCCCGCGCGGGCTGAGCCTTCGCGCCGCCGCGCATCAATACAATCGGCCCCAGTTTTCCCCGGCCCGACGAGGACGCCCCCGCGTCGGCACGCCGCCGCACCCCCACCCCGATTCGAACGGATCGCCGCACCCCGGCGCTTCGACGCTCCGTCCCCGGATCGGGCTGCGGGGCCTGGTTCGCGCGAGGCGCCACGGTGCGGCAGGGAACGATCAACAAGGAATTTCCATGAGCCTCCAATGCGGCATCGTGGGCCTGCCCAACGTCGGCAAGTCCACCCTGTTCAACGCCCTCACCAAGGCCGGCATCGCCGCCGAGAACTATCCGTTCTGCACCATCGAGCCGAACGTCGGCATCGTCGAGGTGCCCGACCCGCGCCTGGCCCAGCTGTCGGCCATCGTCGGGCCGGA
>JAKONS010000258.1 GCA_022701845.1 Burkholderiaceae bacterium | reverse complement strand
CCGTAGTAGTCGCCGATCTTCTCGGCGCGGAACCAGGTGTCGCGCACGAAGCCGGGGATCGCGTCCTGCTTGATGCCGAACTGCGGCACCGCGAAGGCGTGGATCACGTCGTTGGCGGTGGTGATGATGCGGATCTTCTTGTCGACCGGCACCACCAGCGGGTTGTCGACCTCGAGCAGGTAGTTGTCGGGAATGGTGCCCTTGGCGCCGCTGTTGGACATCTCGCGGTGCGCCGGCAGCAGGGTCGAGATGAAGGCCAGGCCGGAGCCCTCGCCGTTGAGGTAGTCGTAGCCCCACTTCCACTGGTAGCCGGTGGCCTTGATGGTGAGGTCGGCGTTGGTGGTGTCCTTCTGCGCGACCAGGGTCTTGGTGGCGGTGAGCGCCATCACGATCACGATCACGAAGGGCACGATGGTCCAGGCGATCTCGACGGCCACCGACTCGTGGAAGTTGGCCGCCTTGTAGCCCTTGGACTTGCGGTGCTTCCAGATGGAATAGAACATCACCGCGAACACCGCCACGAAGATCACGGTGCAGGTGATCAGCATGCCGGAGTGCAGCAGATGCTGGTCTTCGGAGATCTTGGTGACGCCGACCGGAAGGTTGAGCTGCCGCACCGAGGGCCCGCCGGGCAGGTCGCCCACCGCATGGGCCGCGGTGGCGACGCCGCCGGCCACCAGGGGCAGGGCCCTGGCCAGCTTCTGGAGCTTCTCGGTCATGCGCTTCATCGTCTTCATTCGTGTCATTTTTTTAAAACCAAACTTCCGGGCACCGGGTCGCAGACAGGCAGACGGACAGGCAGGCCGGGCGGTCGCGGCGGACCGCCTCAGGCAGCCCGCAGGGCCTTGCGGATCTCGGTGGCCAGCGCCGGCCGCAGTTCGGGCCGCACGAAGCGCCCCACGTCGACCGACCTCCCTTGCGCCGACACCCGGATCAGCGAGCGATCGCCGACCGCGGGCTCGACCCGTACCCATTCGCGTCTGAATTCCTGGCGCTCCAGCCGGCCGCCGGTTTCGCGCTCGACCACCAGCCGGGCATCGGTGAGCGAGATGCGCTCGCCGTCGGTGGCGTGGCGGGCGTAGGCGATGAAGGCGGCGCCGATGGCGGCCAGCTCGATGCCGGCGAAGGGCATCACCAGCCGCGCGCCCATGGCCCAGAACGCGCCGGCGATGGCGGCCGACACCAGGCACAGCGATGCATACACCCAACCCAGCTGCACCGGCGTGACCGAGCAGTTGCGCTTGAGCAACCAGTGCAGGCCCTGGCCCGAGACGGTAGCGAAGCGAAGAACGAGGTTCGACACGGAGGAAAGAGTGGGACGGCTCGTGAAAACCGAAGCGCTGGGAGGATTCCCGAAGCCTTGTAACCCAACGATTCTATCGCGGTGCATGTGTTCGCATACCCCGTGCAACCCCGGTGTCGCGCACCGGAAAAGCGTGTGCGGACGTGGCTTTCAGCGCGCCGGACGGGGCGGCTGGCGCAGCATGCGGCGCATGTCTTCCAGGCCCACCGCGCTCTCCGGCGCCAGCCGGGCACGCGGCACCGGCTTGAAGGCGTGGCCGTAGACGATCTCGAAGGTGACCACCAGCCGGCCGTCCTCGTCCGGCCGGGCCAGCCCCTCGGCCAGGGCGCGCAGCAGGTGCTCGCGCCAGAGCCGTCCGCGCAGCGCCGGAAAGCGCTGCGGATGCAGGTTGCGGCCGATCTCGCGCAGATCGGCCAGCAGCCGCTCCGGGCTTTCGTAGGTGAGCACGATGCGCTCCATGTCCATCACCGGCTCGGCGAAACCGGCATGCACCAGCATGTCGCCCCAGTCGTGCATGTCGGTGAAGGCGTGGCCGGCCGCCGGCCAGCCCAGCGCCGCATAGATGCGGTGCAGCTCGCGCAGGGTGTCGGGGCCGAGGCAGGAGAACATCAGGTAGCCGTCGACCGCCAGCGCCTGGTGCCACTGGGCGATCAGCGCCTGCGGGTCGGCCGCGGTGTGCAGCGCCATGTTGGCCCACAGCATGTCGACGCTGCGCGGCGCCGGCAGCTGCTCGGGCGCGGCCAGAAACCGCGGCGCCGCGGCACCGACGCCCCAGCGGCGCGGGCTCCACCAGGGCGCCTCGAGCGCGGCGCGGGCGGCGGCGGCCCGCGCGGGCGTCGCCTCGACCAGGTCGACGCCGGCATCCGGATAGCGCTGCTGCACCGTGGCATGGGTCTGCAGCCCGCCGCGCAGCGGGAACCAGTGCGCCCAGCGCTTCGGCTTGGCGACGATCCACTGCAGCCGCTGCTCCATCCGCCGCGCCACTTCCTCGTGCAGCCAGGGCGAGCCCTGCGCCACCGCCGGCGCCGGTGCGGTGGCCGGCGCCGCCGGCGGCGGCTTGCCGGGGGACAAACGCAGCCAGCGTCCGGCGGCCGGCGGGTCGATGGTCGGAGGGAGATCGGAGGGGGGAGCGGAAGAAGACATGGCCAGGGCCCGAGGCAGCGGATCGGCCGGGGCGGCGACCAGAGGGCGCCGAGTATATTGAGCCGCGCCATGCCCTGCCCTCCTCCCCGCCCGTTGACCCGCTGGCTCGCCGGCCTATCGGATCGCCTGGCGCGCGGGGTGCTCGCGGCCCGCGCCGCGAGGCCGTCGCTGCCGGCGCTGCGGTCCCTGCCTGCGGTGTCGGCCGTCTGCGCCATCTGCGCCGCCTGGCCGGCGCGCACCTTCTGCGACGACTGCGTGCGGCGCTTCGCCCAGCCGGTGCCGCGCTGCCGCCGCTGCGCGCTGGCGGTGCCGGCCGGCGTCGCCGTCTGCGGCACCTGCCTGACCGACCCGCCGCCGCTCGACGCCTGCCTGGCGGCGGTCGACTACGGCTATCCGTGGGACCGCAGCATCGCCGCGCTGAAGTTCCGCGGCGAGGCCGGCCTGGCGCGCGCGCTGGCCCTGCTGCTGCGCAGCACGCCGTGGGTGGAACCGGCGCTGGAAGCCGCCGACCTGGTGCTGCCCCTGCCGCTGTCGGCGCCCCGGCTGCGCGAACGCGGCTTCAACCAGGCCGCGCTGCTGGCCCGCCACCTGGCGCCGGGCCGCGCCGACACCGCCACCCTGCTGCGCATCCGCGACACGCCCGCCCTCAGCGGCATGGGCCGCGACGGCCGCCGCTCGGCAGTGCGGGGCGCCTTCGCGGTCGAGCCGGCACGCGCCCGGTCGCTGCGCGGGCGCCGCATCCTGCTGGTCGACGACGTCATGACCAGCGGCGCCACGATGCACGAGGCCGCGCGCACCCTGCGCCGGGCCGGGGCGGCGAGCGTCTCGGCGCTGGTGCTGGCGCGCACCGAGCGGTCCTGAGGCGCTGTGGCCGCAGGCAGGGCCGCGACAATCGTGGCCATGTTCCATATCGTTCTCGTGCATCCGGAGATTCCGCCCAACACCGGCAACGTGATCCGGCTGGCGGCCAATACCGGCTGCTCCCTGCATCTGGTCGAGCCGCTGGGCTTCTCGATGGAAGACCGGCTGCTGCGGCGTGCCGGCCTCGATTACCACGAGTTCGCCGAGGTGCGCCGCCATGCCGACTGGCAGGCGCTGATCGACACCGCCGCGCCGCCGCCGGACCGCATGTTCGCGCTGACCACCCGCGGCTCCCGACCGGCGCACGAGGTGGCTTTCCGGCCCGGCGACTGGCTGGTGTTCGGCTCCGAGACGCAGGGGCTGCCTGCGGGTTTACGCGATGGATTCTTTCCGCTGGCGCAACGGTTGCGGCTGCCGATGCGCCCCGGCCAGCGCAGCCTGAACCTGTCGAACGCGGTGGCGGTGACGGTGTTCGAGGCCTGGCGGCAGAACGGTTTCGGCGGCGGCCAGGAGGCGGCCGGCTAGACCGCCGCGGCGCTGTCGGCCCCGGCCGGTTCGCGCAGGAATTCCAGGAAGGCGCGGGTGCGCGCCGGCACCATCTGGCGCGCCGGCATCGCCACATAGAGCGTGTAGCGGCCGCCGATCCACTCGGGCAGCACCCGCACCAGCTGGCCGCTCTCGATGTGCGGCGCGGTGAGCAGGCGCGACAGCAGGGTGACGCCGGCGCCGTCGAGGGCGGCGCGGTGCAGCACGTCGGAATGCTGGGTCTGCAGCGTCACCTGGGGTTCGACCTCCACCGCCGCGCCGGCGCCGTCGGCCCGCAGCAGCCGCAGGCGCCGTCCGGCATGGGGGCGCAGATGGCGCAGGAAATGGTGCTCGCGCAGGTCCTGCGGCAGGCGCGGCGTGCCGGCCCGCGCCAGATAGGCCGGCGCGGCGCACAGCACCCAGTCGCCGTGCAGCAGGGGCCGGGCCACCAGGTTGGCGTCGAAGCCTTCGTTCTCGATGAGGAAGGCCACGTCGAACTCCTCGACCCGGTCCTGCGGCGCGGCATCGGCGGTGATGTCGAGCACCACCCGCGGATAGCGCCGGGTCCAGGCGGCCACCCGGGGCGCGATGAAATAGGAGGCCAGCACCGGCGTGCCGACGATGCGCACCACGCCGCGCAGCTCGCGGGTGTCGGCCCGGGCGGTGTCTTCCGCCTCGTCCAGGTCGTCCAGGATGGCGCGCAGCCGGCCAAGGTACTGATCGCCCGCCTCGGTGAGCGCGATGCGGCGGGTGGTGCGCTGCAGCAGCCGGGTGCCCAGGTGGCTTTCCAGGTCGCCGACCAGCCGGGTCACCGCCGCCGGCGACAGGTCGAGGGCACGCGCCGCGGCCGCGAAGCTGCCCTCGTCGGCGACCCGCTGAAACACCCTCATCGACTGCAGTCTGTCCATCGCTGATCCTGGCTCGGTGGGGCGGTAGGTCTGTCGGACGCCGCCCGTTGATTATTCCGTTTGCAGCAATGGTGATTTGCCGGCCTAAGGGTTTTCATCAGGCCGTCACACGCCTAAAGTTCATCCCATCGATGAGCCGCAACGACAACGCTACGACACACCGAGACGGATCGCCGGCATGCACCCGCAGCGGCGGACGGAACAAGCAAAAAGCCAACTCATCATCCGAAGGAAACATCATGAACGCACGCACCGCAATCAAGGCAAGTCTCGTGGCCGCACTCTTCGCAGCCGGCGCCGCCGCCCAGGCAGCACCGGTCGGCAACGGCTACACCGCACAGAACGAACCCAGCCCGGTTCATTCCACCACCCAGTCGTTCGCCGCCGCCCAGGCAGCCAGCCTGGCCCAGGGCCCGGCCGCCAATGCTTATTACTACGGCTACGGCGACAGCAACGGTGCCGGCCAGAACGTGCAGCAAGTGCGCAACGGCGCCCTCGACCGTGAAACCGTCCGCCAGGCCGCCATCCGCGCCGAGCGCTCGGGCAACATCGAGCACGGCGACGCGATCAGCTTCTAAGCTGCCGCCAGGTTCGGCGCTCTCCGCGAGCGCCGGCACCGACAAAAAAGCGCCTGCCGACCTTCATGGTCGGCAGGCGCTTTTTTCATGGCCTCACAAAACCGTGACCGCCTGTTCGAACGACAGGCGCGGATTGCGGTTGAAGGTCTTGGTGGTGTCGGCATAACCGACGTTGATCAGGAAATTGGCCTGCAGGCGGCCGTCGGGAAAGAACTCGGCATTCACCTTGGCGATGTCGAAGCCGCTCATCGGACCGGCATCCAGCCCGACCGCGCGCAGCGCCAGCAGGAAGTAGCCGCCGCTGAGCGTGCCGTTGCGGGCGGCGGTGGCCTGCGCCATCGGCGGGTTGCCCTCGAACATCTCCTTGGCGCCAGCGCCGTGCCACACCTGCGGCATGTATTCGAAGAATTGCGTGTCGGTGGCGACGATCACCGTCACCGGCGCGCTGTTGGTCTTCTCCACGTTGCCGGGCGACAGCGCCGGCATCAGGCGCGCCTTGGCCTCGGGCGTGGTGAGGAACACATAGCGCGCCGGCTGGGTGTTCATCGAGGTGGGCGCGTGGCGGGCCAGGTCGTAGGCCTCTTCCAGCAGGGCCTGCGGCACCGCCCGGTCGGTGAAGCCGTTGGCGGAGCGGGCTTCCAGGAACAGCTGGTTCAGCGCCTGGCGGTCGATGGTGGTCATGGGGAAATCCTCGAAAAGAAAAAACACGCCGACCGGCACGGACGGCACCGGGCGGGATGTTACCGGCGCACCGCCGGCCGCGACCTCAGTCGACGGTGGCGCCGGAGGCCTGCACCACCTTGCCCCATTTGGCGGTCTCGGCCTTGATGAAGGCGGCGAATTCGGCCGGCTTCTCGACCACCGGTTCGGCGCCCTGGTCGGCGATCTTCTTGCGCAGTTCGGGGTTGGCATAGACCTTGATCAGCGCGGCGTCGATCTTGTTGACGATGTCCGCGGGCGTGGCGGCCGGCGCCAGCAGGCCGAACCAGGAAGTGGCCTCGTAGCCGGGCACGCCGGCTTCGGCGATGGTCGGCACGTCGGGCAGTTCCGGCGAGCGCTTGGCGGTGGTGACCGCCAGCGGCCGCAGCTTGCCGCTGCGCACATGCTGGATCGCCGAGGGCATGTTGTCGAACATGATCGCGATCTGGTTGCCGAGCAGATCGTTCATCGCCGGCGCGCTGCCCTTGTACGGCACGTGGACCATGTCGGTCTTGGTCATCAGCTTGAACAGCTCGCCCGACAGGTGGATCGAGCTACCGTTGCCCGACGAGCCGAAATTCACCTTGCCCGGGTTGGCACGCGCATAGGCGATCAGTTCCTGCACGCTCTTGTACGGCTGCTGCGGGTTCGCCACCAGCAGGTTGGGCACGTTGGCCACCCGCGAGATCGGCGCGAAATCCTTGATCGGATCGAAGGGCATCTTCTTGTAGAGCGACTGGTTGATGGCGTGCGTGCCGACCGTGCCCATGAATAGGGTGTAGCCGTCGGCCGGCGCCCGGGCGGCCACCTGGCCGCCGATGTTGCCGCCCGCGCCCAGGCGGTTGTCGACCAGCACCGGCTGGCCGAGTTCGGTGCCCAGGTACTGGCCCACCAGGCGCGCCAGGATGTCGGTGGTGCCGCCGGCGGCGAAGGGCACGACGATGGTGATCGGCTTGTTGGGATAGTTCGCGGCGGGCGACTGGGCCTGCGCCGGCAGCGCGGCGGCGAGGCCCGCCAGGGCGACGGATGCGACGAGCGCGCGGCGCGCGAATCTGCTCGATGGGATGGACATGGTTGTGCTCCTGTTTGGTATTGCTCTGAAAAAATGGCGATGCCCGCAGCGCAGCGGGCGCGCCGAGGTGCCGGCCGGGCGACCCGGACAGTCGCACCGCCGGGCGGGCGTCTCAGACCGGCGCCTGGCCCAGCGTGGTGCCGCCGCACACGTAGAGGATCTGCCCGGTCACGAAACCGTTCTCCGGCGCCAGGAAGAACAGCGCGGCGCGCGCCACGTCTTCCGCCGTGCCCATGCGGCCGACCGCGATGCTGTCGAGGATGCGCTGCGTCTGCGGCGCGCCTTCCGGGTTGCTCTTGCGAAACAGCTCGGTGGCGATCGGGCCGGGGCCGATCGCATTGACGGTGATGCCGTCCCGGCCCAGCTCCATCGCCAGGGTGCGGGTCAGGCCGACCATGCCGGCCTTGGTGGCCGAATAGACGATGCGGTCGACCTTGCCCAGCGCGGCGCGCGAGGACATGTTGACGATGCGGCCGTGGCCGCAGGCGCGCAGCGCGGGCAGGAAGGCCTGGGCCAGCAGCATCGGCGCGCGCAGGTGCAGCCCGACCACGTCGTCGAGATGCGCGGTGGTGGCGGTGTCGATGGTGCCCGGCCGGGTGGCGCCGGCGTTGTTCACCAGCGCCTCCACCCGGTAGCCGGCGGCGATGCCCTCGGCGGCGGCGCGGGTGGCCGCTTCGTCGGTGAGGTCGGCCTCGAACGACACCAGCCGCTCGTGCGACCAGTCGGGCAGCCGGTAGTCGAGGTTGACCACGGTGCGGCCCTGCGCCAGCAGGGCCTCGGCGATGGCGCGGCCGATGCCGGCGCTGGCGCCGCTGACGACGGTGGCCACCGGCCGGTCGGTTGCTTCGGATGGATGCATGTCTGCTGTTCTCTGCGGAATTTCTCTTGATGCCGGATGGTGCTGCCGGGCGGCCTCAGCCCACGGTGGCGCCCGACACCTGCACGATGGTCGCCCACTTGGCGTTCTCGCGCAGGATCAGCGCGGCGTATTCGGCCGAGCCGCCCAGCAGCGGCGTGGCGCCTTCCACGTCGAGGCGCGACTGGAATTCGGGGGTGGAGGCGACCCGCACCATCTG
>JAKONS010000252.1 GCA_022701845.1 Burkholderiaceae bacterium | reverse complement strand
TCGCCGATGCCGGCCGACGAATACAGATACGCCGCCTGGCAGCGCGCCGACTGCAGGCTCACCAGCTGGTGCCGGTAGGCGGATTTGCCGATGGTGATGTTCGACGCCGACAGGTTCACCAGCACGGTGGCGCCGGCCAGCGCCGCATAGCTGCTGGGCGGAATCGGCACCCAGACGTCCTCGCAGATCTCCACATGGATCTTCAGCAGCGGCAGCTGGCGCGCCTGGAAGATCAGGTCGGTGCCGAAGGGCACCACCGCGCCGCACAGGGCGATCTCGGTGGCCAGCGCGGTGTCGGCGCCGGCGAACTGGCGCGCCTCGTAGAACTCGCCGTAGGTGGGCAGATAGGTCTTGGGCAGCACGCCCAGCAGCCGGCCGCTGGCGACCACCGCCGCGCAGTTGAACAGCCGGTGGTCGACCCGCAGCGGCAGGCCCACGATGGCCACCGCCGCCACGTCGGCGGAAGCCTCCACCACCGCCTGCAGCGCGGCCTCGCAGCCGTCGAGCAGGGCGCTCTGGTGGAACAGGTCGTCGCAGGTGTAGGCCGACAGGCCCAGCTCGGGAAACGCCACCACCGCCGCGCCCTGGCCGGCGGCTTCCCGGTAGAGGCGGATGGTTTCCGCCGCGTTGAACACCGGGTCGGCCACCCGGTTGCGCGGCACCCCCACCGACAGGCGCGCGAAGCCGTGGCGGTAGGGGTTGTGGAACGGCAGCGCGGCCGGGCCGGCGACAGCGGGTGGGGAGGATTCGATGGCGGTCACCGCAGGTCTTTCGTCTGGATCGTCTTCAGGACGCTTTCGACTTTACGTCCTTCCCCGGCTCCTGCGTGGTGCTGACCCGGCTGGCATGCCGGGGCGCGCCGTGCTGCAGGCGGATGCGGGCGCTGGAGGTGGTCGGCAGCTTGTGCGCTTCTTCCAGCTGGAGCAGCACCGCGTCGTTGCGCTGCCGGGTCTGGGAGGCGATGCAGTCGCGCGGCACGATCACGTCGAGGTCGCGCATGCGGGCCTCGGCCGCGGTGGTCAGCACGCACTGGTCGCTGGCCACGCCGGTGACGATCACCCGGTGCACCCCCAGATGCCGCAGCAGCAGGTCGAGCGGCGTGGCGAAGAAGGCCGACTGCTTGGGCTTGAGCACGAAATAGTCGTCCTCGCCCGGATGCAGGCACTGGGTGATGCGCGCGCCGTCGTCCGCCGCGCCGATCGACATCTCGACCAGGTGCGCGAAATCGGACTGCCAGCGGCCGCGGTTGTCGTTGGCATAGATCACCGGCACGCCGTCGCGCTTGCAGCGCGATTTCAGCGCGGCGATGCGCGGCGCGATCTGCAGCGCATGGGGCAGCAGCTTGTCGGCGTCGGGGAAATCCCAGCAGCTGACCATGTCGATCACCAGCAGCGCGGTGCTCGACGCCGGAAGGGAGGTGGAAGCGCTTGTGGACATGGGTTCGAAGGTTGGTGTGGGCATCGGAGCGACCACGCCGGACAAGGTGCGATCCGCCGATCAGCCGATGTCCCACGAAAACGCGACGCTGCTGCAGGGCTGGTCGTCGCCCTCCATCGGCCGCCGAAAGCGAGCGACCGCTCACTACAATCCGCGACAAAAATCTGGTGGGGAGCGCGGCGATGGACGAACTGGAAGTGGACTGCATTCAACGAGCACGCCCCGGCGCGCGCCACGAGCAGATCACCCACCTGGGCCACAGCGGATTCGCCTGCCGCATCCCGGTGGACCGCGCGATCCAGCAGATCCGCGGCGAGGTCAGCAGCTTCTACCTGCTGGACAAGCCGAGTCGGACCCGGATCGCCATCGCGGTACGCCGGGAAGCGGGCAAGGCGCCCTATCTGCAGGCGCTGGTCGGCGGGGTGTGGACCGACCATCTGCTGGCGCTGCCCGAATGCCGGCCGTCGTTCCGGCTGATTCGGTAAAGCCACGATAAAAAAAGCGGTGCCGCCCTCCCGGGCGACACCGCATCGTTCGGCGTCCTGCTGAACGTCGGCTCGATCAATACACCACGATCTTCCCGGTGGGCCGCGGGTTGTAGCAGTCGTTGTAGAAGTACTCGCCCTTCTGCTTGAACGTGTACTGCGCCGACTGCCCCGGAGCCAGCTTGAAGTCGAACAGGCCTTCGAAGAACTGCGTCGCGCAATGCGTATTCGCGTTGGTCGCCGGATTGGTGAAGGTCACCGCGGTGTTGACCGGCACCCGCATCCAGGTCGGCGTCATCGCATTCACCGCGGTCGACTCGGTGGCACCGGCGGCATTCGTCGCCGTCTGCACCCGTGCCAGCACCACCGTGTTCTTCAGGGGCAGGGCATTGCCTTCGACCGGGCTGCCGGATACCGGCCGGCGGATCTCGGGCGGGACCGGTGTCGCGGCGGGCGGCACCTTGCCACCCACCTTGAACGCCCACAGGAAATCGCCGCGCGGCGCATCGGCATAGGGAATCGGCGAGCCGCCGGCATAGACCGCGACATATTGCTCGCCGTCGATCTCATAGGCGATCGGGCTGGCGTTGATCGACGCGCCGGTCTGGAAGCGCCAGAGTTCGTTGCCGTTGTCCGCATCCATCGCCAGCAGGTTGCCGTCGGGCTGGCCGATGAACATCAGGCCGCTGGCGGTGGTCAGGATGCCGTTGCCGTGCGCCAGCGAATACGGCATCTGCTTCTTCCAGCGCACCCGGTTGGTGGTGGGGTCGACCGCGACGATGCCGCCGCTCACATAGATGCCCGGTGGCCGCAGGCCGTTGCTGGCCTCGCCCAGCGAATGCGCCGCGCCCACATACCCCATGCCGGTGTAGACCAGGCCGGTTTGCGGGCTGTAGGACTGGTGGTTCCAGTCGGCACCGCCGCCGTGTCCCGGCATCGTCAGGATCGGGAAGTCCCAGTGCGGGTCGTAGAGGCAGCCCTGCGCATAGTTGGGCACCGCCCGGTTCGGATCGCCCGGTATCGCGGTGCCCAGCGGCTGGTTGGACACGCAGGTTTCGGTCCAGGCACCCTGGCGCGGAATCGGCTGGGTCGGCCAGGTGGCCTGGCGCGGGTCCTGTTTCACCGGCACCTCGTCGATGCCCAGCGGCGCGCTGCCGTCCTTGCGGTCGAGGATGTAATACATGCCCGACTTGCTGCCGTAAATCACCACTTTCCGGTCCTGGCCCTCGATCTTGACGTCGGCCAAGACCGGCGCCATGACGTTGTCCA
Organism: Burkholderiaceae bacterium; assembly: GCA_022701845.1. The sequence goes on along the minus strand of JAKONS010000252.1, from coordinate 2,748 downwards.
TATCCCAGATATCGTGGTGGATCGACTGGAAATGCCATTTATAGGCACCGGTCGTCAGATCGAGCGCGACGATCGAATTGGCGAACAGGTTCATGCCCGGCCGTTTGGATCCGTCCTGCGACGATCCGCCGCGCACATTACCGAATGTCCAATACACCATATTGAGTTCCGGATCCACCGCCGGGTGAATCCACGGCGTGGCGCCGGTGCGGTTCACTTCTTCGGCGCCGCCCCAGGTGTCGTAACCACGCTCGCCGGGTTTCGGTATGCCCCAGAACACGTTGATGACATTACCGGTCTTGGCATCGGCGGAGAATGCGGTGCCGCGATTACCGTCGTTGGTGCCGATATGCAGACGGCCCTTGTGATAAACCATCGCCACCTTCTGCACCGTGCCGAGATAATTCGGATCGGTCGCATTGGTCGGATATTCCTTGATCCACGCCACTTCACCGGTGTCGCGCTTCAGCGCCACCAGCCGGTTGCCGTTGGCCACGGTATAGACCAGGCCCAGATCCTTGGCCACCGCCGGCCCCCGGCGGGTGATGGCGCCGTACGGCGTGGTCCACTTCCATTTGGTGACGCCGGTCTTGCCGTCCACCGCGACCAGGTTGCCCAGGGCCGATTCGATGTAGATGACACCGTCGACCACCACGCTCGTGCTCTGGTTGGTGCCGGTCGTCAACCCGCCCTCGATGCGGTTGACCCAGGCGCCGCCCAGCTGCTTCACCGCGGTCTTGTCGACGGTGGCCAGTGCGCTGTAGTTCTGATTGCCCAGGTTGCCGCCGACCTTCGGGAAATCCTTGTCGCCCGGTGTGCAGCAGTCCTGCAGCAATGCGGCGACCGCAGGCGTTTGCGCCACGCCGCTGTTGCCGCCGCCGCTGCATCCGTAGAGCAGGACCGGAATGGCCAGTGCACAGGATGTCATGGCGAACGCCAGTGGCTTGTTTTGTTTTGTCCCCATTTTTATCTCCTTGGCTTGTGATTATTTGGCCGCAGCCGTGGTGGTGGTGGCGTCGGTCGCGCAGAAAGGCAGCAGGCCCATCGTCGATTTGACGCCCTGGACCACCAGTTTCTGGAATGCCGCTGCGCCCGGGCCGGTCGAATTGGCGGTGAACGAATGGGTGTTATGGCCGAGGGTGCTGAGCCAGGCGCGGCCGCCGTCATAATATTGGCACCAGGCCACCGGATGGAAATCCTTATGGCCGGGGTGCGGCGCAGAAGTCAGCGGATTAAGGGTCGAGGTATCGACTTTGGCCAGGAATTTCACATTCGTCGGGAATGGGGTCAGGTTGTACCATTCATCCTCGAAAGCGAATGACGCCGGCACGCCTTCGGTCGACGCATCGGCCGCCATGATTTGAACCGTGCCCGACCGGTTCGGTGCGTGATTATAAAAATTGGCATTACCGAGCAGGCCTTCATAATAAGGCCAGTTATATTCGGCACCGAATGCGTTGTGCAGGCCGACGAAACCGCCGCCGCGGCGCATGTAGTTGCGAAGTGCGGTGCGCGCCGCGTCGTTGCCGGAGGTCGCCGCCTCGTTCCACAAGGTGTCCCGGTTGGAACTGGCGAAGATGATCGTCTTGTAGTTGTTGATGCGACCGGCGAGCACCGTCACGTCTTCGGTCCAGTCGGCGGTGATGCCGGCTTCTTCCATCATGCGTTTCAGTCCGGCCTGCATGACGTTGTCGGCGTTCATGACCGGGTTCAGGCCCGCGGCCATCGGCGTTCCCAGGTTGGCGTGGCGGGGGCCGGCGGTGCGCGAATAGATCAGCACCCGGTTGGGGGTGGTGGCGAACGCGCCCCAGTTGTTGTAGCAAATCGGGTTGGTGCCGCGGCAGACGTTGTAGTACTCGTCGAAGCTGTTGGCGATCGGCACCGTGGTGGTGGGCGTGGTGGTCGTCGGGGTGGTGGTGGTCGGCGTCGTCGTGGTCGGCGTCGTGGTCGTGGGCGTCGTCGTGGTCGGCGCGGTGGTCGTCGGCGTGGTGGTCGCGGGCGTGGTGCCGGCGTCGGCCACCTGGCTGTTGCCGCCTCCACCGCAGCCCACCAGCGAGAGGCTGAGCAGGGTTGCGCAGAAGGGGATGCTTTTTTTCGTAGGTTTAAACTTCATGCTGTCTCCTTGGGGTCAGAACGTGGGTATGAACGTCGAGCACAGCACCGAAAAAAAGCGTGCTCTTGCGAACGGACAGCACATACTAGTTTTTGTGGAAAGTCTTTCTATTGTGGAAATCCCTTCATCTTTCCGCATGCGCACGCCTCGTAGACTTCGACATCCGACAGTTGGGGAGACGGCGACATGAGTGGGACCCTGGAACGGGGGATGCAGTTATTGCAGTGCCTGGCGGCCTATCCGCGGGGGCGCGCACTGTCGCTGGTGGCGTCCGACCTGGGCATACCGCTCAGCGCGACGCACCGCCTGCTGATGGAATTGATCCGCCTCGGCTATGTGCGGCAGTCGCCTGCCGACGGGCAGTACGTCCTGACGATCAAGCTGGTGTCGATGGGCCTGTCCTTCCTGAGCAGCTCGGGCATCGTCGACGTGGCGCAGCCGCTGCTCGACGATCTGGCCGCGAGCAGCGAGGAGCTGGTGCGGCTGGCAGTGGTCGACGGCAACGACCTGATCTTCGTGGCCAAGTCGCAGGGCGCCACCCGGGGCCTGCGCTACGACCCCGACATGGGCCTGTCGGTCGCCTTGTCGTGCAGCGCCGCCGGCCATGCCTGGCTGGCGACGATGAGCGACGACGA
>JAKONS010000233.1 GCA_022701845.1 Burkholderiaceae bacterium | reverse complement strand
TCGTCGTCGTCGCCGATCGGGGTTTCCATCGAGATCGGCTCCTTGGCGATCTTCATGATCTTGCGGATCTTGTCTTCCGGAATCTCCATCTTGGCCGCCAGGATCGAGGCGTCCGGCTCGAAGCCGAACTCCTGCAGATGCTGCCGCGAGATGCGGTTCATCTTGTTGATCGTCTCGATCATGTGCACCGGGATGCGGATGGTACGCGCCTGGTCGGCGATCGAGCGGGTGATGGCCTGGCGGATCCACCAGGTGGCATAGGTCGAGAACTTGTAGCCGCGGCGGTATTCGAACTTGTCGACCGCCTTCATCAGGCCGATGTTGCCTTCCTGGATCAGGTCCAGGAACTGCAGGCCGCGGTTGGTGTACTTCTTGGCGATCGAGATCACCAGGCGCAGGTTGGCCTCGATCATTTCCTTCTTGGCGTCGCGCGAGGAGGATTCGCCAGCGTTCATGCGGCGGTTGATGTCTTTCAACTGCGTCAGCGGCACCACCACCCGCGACTGCAGGTCCATCAGCTTCTGCTGCAGTTCCTGCACCGGCGGAATGTTGCGCGCCAGCACGGTGCTCCAGGGCTTGCCGGAGGAAGCCTGCTTCTCGACCCACTTCAGGTTCAGCAGGTTCGGCGGGAAATCCTTCACGAAGGTTTCCTGCGGCATGCCGCACTTCTCCACGATGATGCGGCGCAGCTCGCGCTCCTTCTTGCGCACGTCTTCCACCTGGGCGCGCACCAGGTCGCACAGCTTCTCGATGGTCTTGGCGGTGAAGCGGATGGTCATCAGCTCTTCGCTGATGCCGACCTGGGCTTCCATGTAGCGCGGGCCGCCGTAGCCGTCCTTGTCGTAGATGCCGTGCATCTTCTCGAACAGGGCGCGCAGGCGGTCGAAGCGGGTCAGGGCCTCGCGCTTGAGTTCTTCCAGCTTCTTGGTGAGCGCCTTCGAGCCGCCCTTGCCGTCGTCGTCGTCCTCTTCGTCGAATTCGTCGAAGTCTTCCTCGGCCACGTAGTCGTCGGCCTCGTTGGGGTTGGCGAAACCGTCGACCACGGTCGAGATGACGACCTTGCCTTCGCGGATTTCCTCGCCCATCGCCAGGATGGCCGCGATGGTGGCGGGCGACGAGGAAATGGCTTCCATCATCGCCATCAGGCCGCCTTCGATGCGCTTGGCGATCTCGATCTCGCCCTCGCGGGTCAGCAGCTCGACCGTGCCCATTTCACGCATGTACATGCGCACCGGGTCGGTGGTGCGGCCGAATTCGCTGTCGACGGTGGACAGCGCGGCTTCCGCGGCTTCTTCGGCTTCCTCCTCGGTGGCGCCGGTCTGCGCGGTGTTGGTCACCAGCAGGGTCTCGGCATCGGGCGTCTGCTCGTACACCGCCACGCCGAGGTCGTTCAGCATGGTGATCACGACTTCCAGGGTTTCCTGGTCGATCAGCTTGTCGGGCAGGTGGTCCGAGATTTCGCTGTGCGTCAGGAAGCCGCGGGTCTTGCCGAGCTTGATCAGGGTCTTCAGGCGCGAACGGCGCTTGGCCATGTCTTCTTCGGACAGGACGGTCTCGTCCAGGCCGAATTCCTTCATCAGCGCGCGCTCCTTGGCCTTGCTGATCTTCATGCGCAGCGGCTTGACCTTCTCGACCACTTCGGTGGCCGAGGCGGCAGTAGGCGTGGCAGCGGCTTCGACCTCGACTTCGCCTTCCAGGTCGGATTCGATATCGGACAGGTCGGTGTCGTCGACCGCCGGGCCACCGGATGCCGGCGAGGCGGCAGCGGCCTTCGGCTTGCGGCCGCGCTTGGCCGGTGCGGCGGCGGAGGTGGCAGCGGTGGCGGTGGCGTCGTCGGCAGCCGCAGCGGCCTTCGGCGGGCGGCCGGGCTTCTTCTTGGTTTCCGAAGCGGCGGCGGCGCCGGCGGCTTTCAGGATTTCGTCGGCGGCGGCCTTGAGCGAAGCTTTGGTGGACACGGGTGGGGGGGCTTTCTTGGCATCAGCGCCCGCAGCGGGCTTGGCGGCCTTGACAGGCTTCACAGCCTTGTCGGTTTTGGCCGCAGTGGCCGCAGCTTTGGTTTCAGCACTGGCTGAACCGGCTGCGTCGGCTGCAGGGGCTACAGGTTTCACCGAGGGCACGGCAGTCTTGGCCGGAGGGGTGGGCTTGGAAGACTTCGCGGGCTTTTGAACAGGCATGAAAACCTCCACTCAAAAAAATCACAACACAAAGAAGACACGGGGCGCCACGATCCGGCGCGGGGGAGAAAAAGGACGAACCACCGAACCGGCGCCAAGCCGGTTCGACAACGGTCGTCCTTAAATGGGGGAGGCTTCCCCCGACGACAAGATGAGAGGGCGATCATTTGGTGTGCAGCCCTTGCGGTGGAGATGGCCGTTCGCGCGCTGTGGCGTCGGGGGGCCGGTGTCCGGAGGTACTGCTGTCGCTCTTGCCGTCAGCAACCTGACATTATAGCTTTTGCGCAGAAATCAAGAGGTTCTGGGCATTGATTCCAACGACTGGCGGCGGGAATGCAGCGCCCGGTAGCGTTCCAGTGCCGCCGGATCGGTGGCCGCTTCGGCGATGGCCGCTGTCTCCTGCGCCTTCAGATGGTCGATCAGCATGCGGTTGAGCACGTCGCGCAATTCGTCGCGCTGGTCGCGTGCGTGGCCTTCGATCTCGGCCTGCGGGCCGGTCATCATGCGCAGCGCCGCGGCTTCGGCCGGATGTCCTTTCAGGCCCTCGCGCAGGGCGGCCCAGGGTTGCGCCCCGTGTTCATGCAGCTGGCCCTCCAGCCATACGAACAGCGGACCGTGCGGCGCCGGCAGGGCGCTGAGCAGTTCGCGCTCCTCGTGCGACAGCGCGTCGAGGGCGTGGCTGTCGAGCAGCAGCAGGCGGGCGGCGGTGTCGGCGCGGGTGATGCCGGGCGTGCGCAGGCCGCGCGAGGGCGGTTCGGCATACCGATCGACCGGTTCGGCCTTCTTCCATTTGCCGTCGGCGGTTTTCGTCCAGGCGCTGCGGCCGCCGTCGCCGAAGCCGCCGCGCTTGCGGGCGGCGGGTTGCTGGACGGCATATCCGGCAGTGGTGCCCGGCTCGTCGTGCGGGCCGGGCGCGAAGCCGGGGTCGCCGTCGTGGTAGCCGGGTGCGGCGGTATGGTCGTGGCCCGCCTGGGCCGGTGTTTCGGCCGGGCGGCGGTCGCCGCGTTGCGGCTTGCCCCATAGGGCGGCCAGGCTGGGTGCGTCGATCTGCACCACCGCGGCGATCTCGGCCAGCATCTGCAGCCGCAGTGCGCCGTCGGGCAGCGCCATCCACAGGTTGCGGGCCTGGCTGGCCATGCGCGCGCGGCCTTCGGCGGTGGCGGTGTCGCAGTCTTCGCGGGCGGCATCGACCAGGAAACGGCTCAGCGGCACGGCTTCCTCTATGGCATGGGCGAACGCCTCCTGGCCTTCGGCGCGGATGAAGCTGTCGGGGTCGTGTTCGGCCGGCAGGAACAGAAAGCGCACCGAGCGGGTGTCGGAGGCGAAGGGCAGGGCGGCCTCCAGCGCCTTGCGCGCGGCGCGCCGGCCGGCGCTGTCGCCGTCGAAGCTGAACACCACCGTATCGGTGAAGCGGAACAGCTTCTGCACATGTTCGGTGGTGCAGGCAGTGCCCAGGGTGGCGACCGCATTGGCGAAACCCAGCTGCGCCAGCGCCACTACGTCCATATAGCCCTCAGTCACCAGCGCGAAGCCTTTTTCGCGCAGGGCATTGCGCGCCTCGAACAGGCTGTAGAGCTCGCGGCCCTTGCTGAACACCGGTGTTTCCGGCGAGTTCAGGTACTTGGGCTTCTCGTCTCCAAGCACCCGTCCGCCGAAACCGATGCACTCGCCCTTGACGTTGCGGATCGGGAACATCACCCGGTCGCGGAACCGGTCATAGCGCTTGCGCTGCGATTCCGGCACGTCGTCGGCCGCCTCGCCGGCGATCACCAGGCCGCTTTCGACGAGCAGGGCGTCGTCGTAAGCCGGGAACACGCTGGCCAGCGCGCGCCAGCCTTCGGGGGCATAACCCAGGCCGAAACGCTGCGCCACCACGCCCGAGACGCCGCGGCCCTTGAAATACTCAACCGCCCGCCGCGAGCCGCGCAGATGCTTGCGATAGGCCTCGCCCGCCTTTTCCAGCACGTCCGACAGCGTCGCCTGTTTCTGCCGCTGGGCGGCAGCGCGGTCGCGCTCGGCGGGAGACAGGTCGTCCTGCGGCACGATCAGCCCGGCTTGCTGGGCCAGGTCCTGCACCGCTTCGACGAAGCTGGCGCCGGTGTATTCGGTGAGGAACTTGATCGCGTCGCCGCTCGCGCCGCATCCGAAGCAGTGATAGAACTGTTTGACCGGACTGACCGAGAACGACGGAGAGCGTTCGTCGTGAAAAGGGCACAGCCCCATGAAGTTGGCGCCTCCCTTCTTCAAGGTGACGTGCCGGCCTACGACTTCCACCACGTCGGTACGCGCGATGAGCTCCTGGATGAACGCTGCTGGTATGGCCACCCGCCGGATTATCGTTGCGCTGCAGCAAAGCTTGCGACGAGCGTCGGCCAAGTCACTTAGACTACGCAACCTCCAGCCTGTGAGAATTTTGGAGAACTGTGTGCGAATGAGTGAAGTCCCTGCTGAATCCACGCTTGGTAAAGCGGCGTAAGCCTTAAGAGCCCGACCGGCAACGCGATTCGATCCCGACCCTGCATCGTTCCATCGTCTCCAAACCTTCAGAAAGCTCGAATATCCGATGAAGCATCCAGGCGTGGATGGCGCCCTTGCGAGGCCCGCCGACACCGCACGCGACCCGAGCGTGCCGCGGCACGTGGCCATCATCATGGATGGCAACCGGCGCTGGGCCGCACAACGCGCGCTGCCGCAGATGATGGGCCACGCCAGCGGCGCGCGGCGCATTCGTCCGCTGGTCGAACGCTGCATGGCGGTCGGGGTGGAATGCCTCACGCTGTTCGCCTTCAGCACCGAGAACTGGCGCCGTCCGCAGGACGAGGTGTCGGGTCTGACCAAGTTGTTCCTGCGCTATCTGCGCAAGGAAGCGGGCGATCTGCACGCACGCGGCATACGCCTGAAGATCATCGGCGACGTCAGCAAGTTCGACAAACCGCTGTGCCAGCTGTTCGACGAGGTGGAGCACCTCACCCATGAGAACACCGGGCTGACGCTCGCGGTGGCGGTGAACTACGGCGGCCGCTGGGACATGGTGCGTGCGATGCAGCGCTGGATGGCCGCCAACCCCGGCAGCTCGCCCGACGCTTTCGACGAAGACGCGCTGCAGCCGTACCTCAGCACCGCCGGCCTGCCCGACCCGGATCTGCTGATTCGCACCGGCGGCGAGGTGCGCGTGAGCAA
>JAKONS010000222.1 GCA_022701845.1 Burkholderiaceae bacterium | reverse complement strand
GCGTCGTCTGCCGGGCCGTCGCCCGCGGCCTGCTGCAGATCGAGGCCGGAGCGGGCGTAGTCGTAGTCGCCGGTCAGGTAGTGGCTGCCGACGACCGCGGCGCCGGAGGTGAAGGAATGGAAATATTCGGCATCCGGCCGCAAACCGGGCGCGTGGTAGGCCACCTCCCGATAGGCCGGCCCGTCGCACGCCGGCATGGTGTCGACCGCGTCGTACAGCACCAGGGTGTGGTCGCCGTCCCGGTGTTCGAAGACATAGTTGATGCCGTTCTGCTGCGTCAGCCGGCTGAAGAACGCGAAGTCGGTCTCGTTGTACTGGGTGCGGTAATCGCGGGCCGGGTAATCGCCGGTCAGACGGCTGGTGTCGACACGGTGAGGGTAGAAGGCGAGGACTTCTTCCAGCACCTCGACCACCGTCATGTCGTGGAAGACCCGGCAGTCGCCGCACAGCGTGGCGAGAAAGAGCCAGGGCCGCAGCACCAGGCGGTATTGCAGCTGGCGCCCGTTGGTTCGCCAGTAGGCCGCCTCGGTAACCAGGGCGGATATCTGGCGGACCCCGCCGGCGACGCCGTCCAGCTGGATGTCGCAGCGGATCGGCTGGCGCAGGAAAACCGCCGGATCCCAGTCGTCCACGCCGACGGCGCGCAGGTTGTCGCCTTCGATGGTCTGCAGCAGCAGCACATAGTCGAACAGGCGGTTGACGCCCTCCTCGCCCGACAGGCGCACCGGTTCCAGCGCCGACCGGCCGAGAAACAGCGGGATCGCCGGGCTGAAGATCTCGAGCGTCTGCTGTTGCGACAGGATCTGCGGCGATGGTGGCGGAAATGTCATGACACGTCCCGTGTCGGCGCGCTGAGAAAGCGGCCGATATCGATCGCGCTGTCGGGCGACAGCGCATGGTGGTCGCGGCGCGTCGTCTCCGGCAGGGCACGCTTGCGCGATGCCGCGACCGGCGGCGCGAAGAGTTGCAGCACCTCGTCCGGGCGCGATTCGTTGAGCAGCAGATGCGCATCCGCCGGATCGAGATCGGCCAGGAAACGCGCGATGAACCGGTCCAGGGGCTCGCGCGGCACCAGCATGTCGAGCACATGCCCCTGCCGGACCGCCTCGGTGCACAGGTCTTCGAACGCCCAGGGCGCTTCCCGCTGCTCGGATCCGGCAGGCCGGCCATGGCGCCCCTCCAGGCGCGACGGGTCGACGAGCACGCGATCGAATTCGCGGTGCAGGGCGACCAGCACGTCGCCCTCCTCCTGCTCGTCCGCGGCGGCCGCGCCCGGCGCATCGCCAGCCCGCAGCGCAGCCGCCGGACGCCGGTCGACCGCATCCGGCATCGGCAGGTCGGCGAACGGATCGGCCGCGTCGCCGCTGCGGCCTACCGGGCCGGCACCGCCGATGCCGAGCGCGTCGAACGGGTTGGCCGACATGGTCGCCCTCACGACGCGAGCCCTTCCCGCGAAGCCCCGCCGGCGGCGATGCCGACGCCGGCTCCGGGAGCGAAACCGGGGCAGCGGAACCCGCGCAGCACATCGCTGTTGAGCGGATTCGGGCGGGTACCGGTGCCGATGCCGATGAGCGCCTTGCGGCCGTCGAATGCGAGCTCCACGCTGACCCGGCCGGCGGTGGCGGTGGGTACCGGACGCCCGGCGTCGAGCAGACGCAGCAGCGCCCAGGGACCGGCGACCGCGATCGAGGAAGTGGTGCCGGAGATCGCCGGCCGGGCGCTGATCGTCGCCATCGATCCGGCGCGCGGTCCGGGCCAGTCGACATGCAGTGGCCGGACCGGTCCGTGCATGTAGCGCTGGCCCTGCCCGTCGATATCGATCAGCAGCTCGGTGATGGTGGGATCGAGTTCGAGCACCGACAGGTCCATCGCCCAGGCGAGCCTGCGGCCGGCACCCTCGGGGAAGAACAGCTCGCGGATCTGTTGCGCCCGGTAGAAAACCTCGAGGTCCGGGCCGCTGCGGGCGAGCAGCTTGACGAGTTCGCCGAGCTGGGTGAGACCGGCGACGGGCGGGGCGTCGGACGCCGGGCCCGGCGCGGCGGCCGCCGCGCGATAGCGCCAGGGCCGCACGCTCGTGTCGACGAACGGGGCGAGATGGCGCTGGAAGAAGTCGTCGGCGGCGCCACCGGCAGCGAAGATCTGGGTGACGTCTTCGATCGCCGCGTCCTGGCTCGACGCGGCGAACGGGTAGCGGCCGTCGATGCCGCGCCGGCAGGGCTCGCCCAGGGTCTGCGCCATCAGCCCGGTCAGCCGGTCGAACTGCACCTGGGCCTGGCGCCTCAGGATGCCGCCCGCCCCCTGCAGGATCTTCTCGTTGCCGCTGCGCGCCAGCGCGGCCAGCACCTGGCGCATCGGCGGCGGCAGCTTGTCGGCCTCCAGGGCGAGCCGGGTGCCGGCCTCGGTGCCGCCGGGCGGCAGTCCGCCGGCGAGGAGCGCGCTGTCGGCGACGACCAGCTGGGTATGGAAGGCGTTGACCAGGGCCATGACGGCTTCCAGGCCGGGCCGTGCCGCCGGGGTGCCGGGCCCGGGAGCCGCGCCGGACAGGGCGGTGGCGGCGTCGGCCTGGCCGGTGACCAGCTCGCGCAGCGCGGCGAAGTGGCTGTCGACGAGCTCGTACTCCAGGCGCGC
>JAKONS010000122.1 GCA_022701845.1 Burkholderiaceae bacterium | reverse complement strand
TCCAGGGTGTCGAAGGTGCGCGGCACCATCCCGGCTTTTTCGGGCCGGGGTATCACGATGAACAGATGCAGGATGTTCGGATCCGCGGGCTTCGAGGCGGGCATCGCTTTTTTGTAGAAGGCCCGGTGCTTCTTGCGGGTCGCACGCAGGTGTTCGGCCCATTCGGCGAACTGGAAGTACTGGTTCTCGAGGTACAGGTAATTGCGCGCCTGTTCGGTGACGTGAAAGTACAGGTCGCGGATGGTGTGGTCGTTTTCTTGTGGCTGGGTGCGCACGACCTGCACCCGGGAGCCCTGGCGGTAACGCGCGGCTTCGGCCAGACGGGTGGGCACCCGGGTTTCGCACTGCGCCCCGGTCCGTAGCCATGCCGTCTGGAAGTTGAGGTGCACCCATTGCAGGGCCTGGCCCCGGAGGCGGCAGCCATAGTCGTGCAGGGGGTCCAGCCTGACATCGGTGGCGTCGCCCCCGGCTCTTCCGACGCGCACGGCCGTCTGCCGCTCGATGGACAGGGGCGGCGCATCGCCGACCCGCTCGCGCCGCGCGTCGTTGAACAGGTGCTCGCGCGTGTCCCAGTAGCTGGTGAGGGAGTTGAACCCCATCACATAGCCGACCGCGTGGGCGCCTTCTTCGTGGTGGTAATCGACCAGCACGGTTTTCTGGTGGTGGGTGGGCCAATGCGCCATGAGCGCCCGCTCCGACATATCCAGCGCGGACCACCCGGGGTTGTGCCGCGCCGCATCCTTGACGGCCTGGGTGTCGCCGCTGCGCAGCCTGACTTCGACGAGGTGGGCGTTCGCCGGGTTCAGCGCCCAGCGCCACCATTCGATGCAGTGCTGTGCACGGCGCGCTGCCGCCGAACCCGGTACGAGGCCGAGCGGCTTCAGGGCGCTATGCACGATCTCCTGTTCCGACAGGCCCGGGCGCGCCGGTTGCCATACCGCGTAGCCCGGCAGGTTTTTCTGTACCCAGGTGCCGACGATGGTGGACCACACCATCAGACGCACCTTGACCGGACGCTCCCGGCGGGTGGCGATGCGGCGCAGCACGTCGCCGAAGGTTTCTCCGCGCGGCCAATCGGCGCCCGCGCCGCGCACCAGTTCCATGGCAGGGTCGAAAGCCCAACCGACGAGGTCGACACCGGCGCGAGCCTGGTCGAGGTCTGCCGCGATGGCGGCGAAGCCCTCCTGGCCGCAAATGAGCATGTCGATGGCGTTTTTTGCCGTGATCGGGTGCGTTCCGGCGGCATCCTCGTTTTCCAGCAGCCACTGCAGGGTGACGGTGGCGTGGCGGTCGATCTCGTCGATGGCGCAGTGCGCGACGCGGGCGGTGCCGCCCGGCACGAAGGGCTTGGGATGACGCTCGACGGTTGCGGGGAGTTTCATGGTGGATCCTGCAGCAATGGATGGGCGGTATGCGGCGACCGCGCGGCCTGCTGCGCGATTGCAGGTTCGCGGTTCTGCATGGCGGGGCGTCGCGGTCGGGGCATCGCGGCGCTGCGGCGCTGCGGCAAAGCGCTCACACGCGGCGTATCCGGAGGTCGGCATTTTTCTCGGCGAAAAGCCGGCGGCACGACCGTTCGTCCGCGAGCCGCATCATTCGCTCGCGGCGCGCGGAGCCGTGGCCCGGGCGGTCACCGCATGCGGCGCCTGCCCCGGTCTCAGGTCTCCGGCGCCCGCAGCGCACGCCGGTACTGCGCGGCCTCCGCCACATGGGCGATCTGCACGCTGTCCGCGCCGGCCAGGTCGGCCACGGTGCGCGCCACCCGCAGCACCCGGTGCGTGCTGCGTGCCGACCAGCCGAGCTTGCCGGCGGTCCGGTGCAAAAAATCCAGCGTGCGGTCGTCGAGCGCGGCATGGGTGTCGATGGCGGCGGCGGGCAGCGCCTGGTTGGACACGCCCTGCCGCTCGATCGCCCGCTGGCGCGCGGCGGCGGCCCGGTCGCGGATGGTGGCGGTGTCCTCCCCGGGCGGCGCCTGCAGCAGCTCAGCCGGCTGCAGCGCCGGCACCTCGATCTGCAGGTCGATGCGGTCGAGCAGCGGGCCGGAGATGCGCGCCTGGTAGCGCAGGATCTGCTCGTGGCTGGAGCGGTAGGGATGCTCGCGGGTGCCCAGGCCGCCGCAGGGCGTGGGGTTCATCGCCGCGATCAGCTGGAAACGCGCCGGGAACTCGGCCCGGCGGGCGGCGCGCGAGATGCTGATCTGGCCGGTTTCCAGCGGCTCGCGCAGCGCCTCCAGGGCGGCGCGGGCGAACTCGGCCAGCTCGTCGAGGAACAGCACGCCGTGGTGCGCCAGCGAGATCTCGCCCGGCCGCGGCGGGTTGCCGCCGCCCACCAGTGCCACCGCGCTGGCGGTGTGGTGCGGCGCGCGAGTCGGCCGCACGCCCCAGCGCTCCAGCGCGAACGGGCCCGACAGGCTGGCGATGGCCGCGCTCTCCAGCGCCTCGTCGAGCGACATCGGCGGCAGCAGGCCGGCGAAGCGCTGCGCCAGCATCGACTTGCCGGAGCCGGGCGGTCCCACCATCAGCAGGCTGTGGCCGCCGGCCGCGGCGATCTCCAGCGCCCGCTTGGCGGCGGTCTGGCCCTTTACGTCGCGCAGATCCTGATAGACCGGCTGGGCGGCCAGCGGCGCCACGGTGGCGCGGCTCCAGCCCTCGGACGGCTCGGCCTGCGCGGCGGCCTCGGCCGGCAGGAACTGCCCCACTACGTCGAGCAGGTGGCGCGCGCCGTAGATGTCGCGTCCCGGCACCAGCGCGGCCTCGCCGGCGCTGGCGGTGGGCAGCGCCAGCCGCACCGTGGGCGAGCCGCGCCGCAGGGCCAGCGCCATCGCCAGGGCGCCGCGCACCGGCCGCAGCTCGCCCGACAGCGACAGCTCGCCGGCGAACTCCCAGCCGGCCAGCCGGGCGGCGTCGACCTGCCCGCTGGCCGCCAGGATGCCGAGCGCGATCGGCAGGTCGAAGCGGCCGGAATCCTTCGGCAGATCGGCCGGCGCCAGGTTCACCGTGATGCGCTTGTTGTGCGGGAATTCGAGCCCGGCGTTCAGCAATGCCGAGCGCACCCGCTCGCGCGCTTCCTTCACCTCCACGTCGGCCAGCCCGACCAGCGTGAAGCTGGGCAGGCCGTTGGCCAGATGGACCTCCACCGTCACCGCTGCCGCCTCCAGGCCGTGAAGTGCCCGGCTTTGCACGATCGCGATCGACATCGGGGTTTCCTTATGTTGTGGCTGTTGAAAAATCGATTCTAGGCATATAGACCAGGGATGCGAGCACCCACTCTGCACTGAAGCAGGGCATTCGATGCTGAAGTGCGCCGTTCGGGAGCGTTCTTGTTCGTCGCGCAGAACAAGATGCACGACGGGCATGCGGGTTTGCCCTGCATTTGGTGCACGCGGGTGCACTTGGGAGGCCACTGGCATGGTTCATGCGATCGGCGTCGTGGCAATTTGTCACAAACCCGTCCTTCACCCCCGGAGAAGAGAGAAATGAAAAAAGCCCTGTTCGTTCTGGCCGCCGTCACCGCGGCGGCGTTGCCCCTCGCCGCGAGCGCCCAGCTGACAGCCAACGTCACGCTGATCTCGAACTACAAGTTCCGCGGCCAGGACCAGGACATTTCCCGCAACAAGGCTTTCAAGCCCGCGCTGCAGGGCGGCTTCGACTACGCCTTCGGCGACACCGGCTTCTACGTGGGCAACTGGAACTCGAGCGTCGACTTCACGCCGGGCAACAGCATCGAGAGCGACTTCTACGGCGGCTACAAGATGACGATGGGCGACTTCGCCCTCGACTTCGGCACCCTGGCCTATGTCTATCCCGGCTACCGCCCGGGCCGCACCGTCGAGCTCTACGGCTCGGCCGGCTGGGGTCCGCTGGTGGGCAAGTATTCGCACACCGTGTCGGAGGACTACTTCAACTTCGCCGGCGCCCAGACCTCCAGCCGCAGCGGCCGCAACACCGGTTATTTCAACCTGGCCTTCGTCCAGGAAGTGGCGCCCTCGATCAGCCTGAAGGCCGCCGTCGGCTACACCCGCTTCGCCAGCGACATCGTGGCGCCCAACTACACCGACTACAGCGTCGGCGGTGCCTATGACTTCGGCGGCGGCGTGAGCGCCAGCGCCGCCGTCGTCGGCGCTACCAAAAAGAACTATTTCGGCGACGCCAACAAGGCCCGCCTGATCGTCGCCCTGACAAGGCGCTGTAATGCTCGGCCGGTGCGCACGAGGCGCGCCGGCACCATAAATAACGGAGGAACGTTCCTATGAAATTGGTGACAGCGATCATCAAGCCCTTCAAGCTCGACGAGGTGCGCGAAGCGCTCTCGACGATCGGCGTGCAGGGCATCACGGTGACCGAGGTGAAGGGCTTCGGTCGCCAAAAAGGCCATACCGAGCTCTATCGCGGAGCCGAATACGTCGTCGATTTCCTGCCCAAGGTGAAGATCGAAGCGGCCGTGGCCGACGACCTGGTCGAGCGCGTGATCGAAGCCGTGGAGGGCGCTGCGCGCACCGGCAAGATCGGCGACGGCAAGATCTTTGTGTACGACCTCGAGCAGGTCGTGCGCATCCGCACCGGCGAAACCGGCCGCGAGGCCCTGTGAAACGCAGGACGAAAGAAACATCGACATGAAAAAACTCCTTGCTTCCCTCGTGCTGGGCGCGAGCCTGATCGCCGGCGCCTCGTTCGCCGTCGCCCAGACCACGCCCGCCGCCGCTTCCGGCGCGCCCGGTGAGGGCACCGCCACCCCGGTGACCGCACCGAGCGGCGTGCCCGCCGCGGTGACCTCCGCGACCGGCGGCGCCACTGCGCCCGCCGCGTCCATGGCGGCCGCGCCGGCTTCCGCGACCGCGCCGGCCGTCGGTGTCGCCGTCGTCGAAGTGGTGCCCGCCGCCACCCCGGCGCCGGTGCCCAACAAGGGCGACACCGCCTGGATGATGGTCTCGACCCTGCTGGTGCTGATGATGGCCGTGCCCGGCCTGGCGCTGTTCTACGGCGGCCTGGTCCGCAGCAAGAACATGCTGTCGGTGCTGATGCAGGTGCTGGTCACCTTCTCGCTGATCACCGTGCTGTGGTTCATCTACGGCTACAGCCTGGCCTTCACCGAGGGCAACGCCTTCATCGGCGGCTTCGACCGCTTCTTCATGAAGGGCATCTGGGACAACGTCGCGGGCACCTTCGCCAACGGCGCGACCTTCAGCAAGGGTGTCTACATACCGGAGATCGTGTTCGCCTGCTTCCAGGCCACCTTCGCCGGCATCACCTGCGCGCTGATCGTCGGCGCCTTCGCCGAGCGCATCAAGTTCTCCGCCGTGCTGGCCTTCATGGTGCTGTGGTTCACCTTCAGCTACCTGCCGATGGCCCACATGGTCTGGTTCTGGATGGGCCCGGACGCCTACACCGGCACCGACGTGGTCGAGTCGATGAACGCCAAGGCCGGCCTGCTCTGGCAGTGGGGCGCGCTGGACTTCGCCGGCGGCACCGTGGTGCACATCAACGCGGCCGTCGCCGGCCTGGTGGGCGCCTACTGCATCGGCAAGCGCATTGGCTTCGGCAAGGAAGCCCTCACCCCGCACAGCCTGACGCTGACCATGGTCGGTGCCTCGCTGCTGTGGGTGGGCTGGTTCGGCTTCAACGCCGGCTCGGCGCTGGAAGCCAACGGCACCTCCGCCCTGGCCTTCGCCAACACCATGCTGGCCACCGCCGGCGCGGTGCTGACCTGGTCGCTGGGTGAAGCCATGCTGCGCGGCAAGTCGTCGATGCTGGGTGCCGCCTCCGGCGCCGTCGCCGGCCTGGTGGCCATCACCCCGGCTGCCGGCAACGTCGGCATCGGCGGCGGCCTGGTGATCGGCCTGGTCGCCGGTTTCGCCGGCCTCTGGGGCGTGACCGGCCTGAAGCGCATGCTGGGCGCGGACGACACGCTCGACGTGTTCGGCGTGCACGGCGTCTGCGGCATCGTCGGCGCCCTGCTGACCGGCGTGTTCAACGCGCCGAGCCTGGGTGGCCCCGGCTTCGTCGCCGACTGGACCACCGCCACCGTCATCACCGCGGCCGACTACTCCATCGCCGGCCAGGTCTGGACCCAGTTGAAGGGCGTGCTGCTGACCGTCGTCTGGTCGGGCGTGGTGTCCTTCGTCGCCTACAAGCTGGTCGACATGACCATCGGCCTGCGGGTGACCGAGGAAGCCGAGCGCGAGGGCCTGGACATCACCTCGCACGGCGAGACCGCCTACCACTGACAACGCCGCGAGCGGTTCGCGCAAAGCTGGAACGATCCTTGCATCTACCCCAGCGCTGCGAACTTGCTTTGTAGCGAGAGTCTCCTTTGGATGTTGGGCCCGCAGCGATGCGGGCCCTTTTTTTGTGCCGCGGTAACCGCGGGCGGTGCGCACCTGGCTATGGTGGGGGCATGCACACCTGGAACCCCGTCTTCGCCGAGCCCGACCTCCTGGGCGAATCCCCTTTCTGGCACCCCGGCGAGCGGCTGCTGTACTGGGTCGACATTCCCGGCCGCCAGGTGCTGCGCGGCGATCCTGCCGATGGCCGGCGCGAGGTGTGGCCGATGCCGTCGGAGCCCGGCTGCATCGCACCGGTACGGGGCGGCGGGCTGGTGATCGCGCTGCGCGACGGTGTCTACCGCGCCCGCGCCTGGGGCGGCCCGCTCGAACGCCTGGTGCGTTTCCCGCACGATCCGGCCACCACCCGCTTCAACGACGGCAAGTGCGACAGCCAGGGCCGGCTCTGGGCCGGCACGCTCTACGAGCCCAAGGACGGCCGGCGCGGCGCCGAGCTGTGGTGCATCGACATGCGCAGCGGCACGCCCGAGGTCGCCCTCAAGGCCTCCAACGCCACCACCGCCAACGGCATGGCCTGGTCGCTCGACGAGCGCACCGCCTACTGGTCGGACACGCCGCGGCACCGCATCCACGCCTGGGATTTCGAGGTCGACAGCGGCGTGCTGCGCCGGCACCGGGTGTTCCGCGAATTCCCGCCCAAGCCCGACGGCTGGAACGCCGCCGATGCGGCGCCCGGCAGCTACGGCGGCCGGCCCGACGGCGCGGCGGTGGACAGCGCCGGGCGCTACCACTGCGCGATGTTCGAGGGCGCCCGCCTGCTGCGCATCGATGCCGACGGCGGCGGCACTACCGAAGCCATCCCGCTGCCGGTGGCCTGCCCGACCATGCCCTGCTTCGGTGGCGACGACCTGCGCACCCTGTTCGTCACCACCGCGCGCGAGAAGCGGCCCGAGGCCGAACTGCGCCGCACGCCGCTGGCCGGCCGGGTGCTGGCCACCCGGGTCGAGGTGCCGGGGCTGCCGGTGCATTTCTTCGACGCCGGCTGATTGAAGTTTTTGCGGCCCGCAGGGCGCATTAATTTCAGCTGTTCCCCGGGCGGGCGGCGCCTTACCATCGTCGGATGTCCACCGCCCTGAGCCCCCTGGCCGACCGCGTCCGCGCTGCCGCGGCCGATGCCCGCACCCTGCGCATCGGCGGCGGCGGCACCAAGGCGTTCTACGGCCACCCGGTGGCGGGCGATGTGCTCGACATGCGGGTGCTGTCGGGCATCGTCGATTACGAGCCCAGCGAACTGGTGGTGACCGCCTGGGCCGGCACGCCGCTGGCCGAACTGGAAGCCGCGCTGGCCGAACGCGGCCAGTGCCTGCCGTTCGAGCCGCCGCATTTCGGCCCCGGCGCCACGGTGGGCGGCATGGTCGCCGCCGGCCTGTGCGGCCCGGCCCGGGCCAGCGCTGGCGCGGTGCGCGATTTCGTGCTGGGCGCGCAGCTGCTCAACGGCCGCGGCGAGCTGCTCGACTTCGGCGGCCAGGTGATGAAGAACGTCGCCGGCTACGACGTGTCGCGGCTGCTGGCCGGCTCGCTTGGCACCCTCGGCGCCATCACCCGGGTCAGCCTGAAGGTGCTGCCGGTGGCGCCGGCCGAGGCCACGCTGCGCTTCGCCTGCGGCCAGGACGAGGCGCTGGAGCTGCTGCACGGCTGGGGCGGCCAGCCGCTGCCGCTCAATGCCAGCCGCTGGGCGCTGGAGGATCCGCACGATGCCGCATCCGGCGTGCTGCGGCTGCGCCTGCGCGGCGCGGTGGCGGCGGTGCGGTCGGCCTGCGCGCGGCTGGGCGGCGAGGCGGTGCCCGATGCCGTTGCCGCGGCCGACTGGACGGCCTGCCGCGACCAGCGCCTGCCCTGGTTCGCCGAGCTGCCGGCCGGCAGCGACCTGTGGCGCCTGTCGGTGCCGCAGACCGCCCCGGTGCTGGGCACCGGGCTGGCCGGCGCCGTCGGGCCGCTGGTCGAATGGCACGGCGGGCAGCGCTGGTACCAGGTGGATGCGCACGACACCCGGGCCGCCGCCGGCCTGCGCGCCGAAGCGCTGGCCGCCGGCGGACATGCGGTGCGCTTTCGCTGCGCCGATCCCGAGGCCGGCGAGCGCTTCGCCCCGTTGTCGGCCGCGGTGGCGCGCATCCACGCGGGCCTGATGCAGAGCTTCGACCCGGCCGGCGTCTTCAACCGCGGCCGCATGTACCGCGCCGGCTGAGCCGCGTTTTTTCCTCCGATGCAACGCCTGCTGCACATCGCCGACCGCCACCGCAGCGCCTCGACCACCCGCTGGCTCGGGGTGGTGCTGGCGTTCAACGCGGGCGCGGTGAACGCCGGCGGCGTCCTGGTGGTGGGCATGTACACCTCGCACATGACCGGCTTCGCCTCGCAGGTGGCCGACAGCCTGGTGCTGGGCCACGGCACGCTGCTGCTGAGCGCGCTAGGCGCGCTGCTGTCGTTCCTGTGCGGCGCCGCCGCCACCGCGATGCTGGTGGGCTGGGCGCGCCAGCACCGGCTGCGCAGCGCCTACGCGCTGCCGCTGCTGCTGGAGGCCGCCCTGCTGCTGCCCTTCGGCCTGATGGGCGCCATCACCCTCAACTGGCACACGCCCTTCGCGGTGCCGCCCACGGTGCTGCTGCTGGCGTTCATCATGGGCCTGCAGAACGCGCTCGGCACCCTGGCCTCCGGCGGCCGGGTGCGCAGCACCCACATGACCGGCAATGTCACCGACCTGGGCATCGAATTCGGCAAGCTCCTCTACCGCAACCGCCAGAGCCTGCCGACGACCTCGCGGGTGCTGGCCGACCGCGGCCGCATCCGCCTGACCGGCGGCCTGCTGGCGGCCTTCATCGGCGGCGGGCTGTTCGGCGCGGCCGGCTTCAACTACGTCGGCTTCCTCTGGATCGTGCCGCTGGCCGCGCTGCTGCTGGCGCTGGCGTTGCCGCCGGTGCTGCGCGACCTGCGCCAGCAGACCCATCTGCACACCGTGCTGCACAGCGTGGTGAACGCGGTGCTGCGCCGCCACAACCGCCAACCCTGATCGCACCGCATGCAAACCCAGCTCGCACCCGAATTCCGCGACACCGCCGACGGCCGCGAGGCCGAAGCGATCCTGCGCAAATGCGTGCACTGCGGCTTCTGCACCGCCACCTGCCCCACTTACCAGCTGCTGGGCGACGAACTCGACGGACCGCGCGGCCGCATCTACCTGATCAAGCAGGTGCTCGAAGGCGAGACGCCCACCGAGAAGACCCGCACCCACCTCGACCGCTGCCTGACCTGCCGCAACTGCGAGACCACCTGCCCGAGCGGCGTGCAGTACGGCCACCTGGTCGACATCGGCCGCCGCATCGTCGAGCGCAAGGTGCCGCGCAGCGTGCCGCAGCGCGCGGTGCGCTGGGCGCTCAAGGAAGGCCTGACCTCGCCCGCGTTCGGCCCGGCGATGAAGCTCGGCCAGTCGGTGCGCGGCCTGCTGCCCGGCAGCCTGCGCGCCAAGGTGCCCGAGGCCCGCCCGGCCGGTGCCTGGCCGCGCACACGGCATGCACGCCGCATGCTGCTGCTGGCCGGCTGCGTGCAGCCGGCGATGGCGCCCAACATCAACGCGGCCACCGCGCGGGTGCTCGACGCCTGCGGCATCGAGACCGTGGTCGCGCCCTCGGCGGGCTGCTGCGGCGCGGTGAAATTCCACCTCAACGACCAGGACGGCGGCCTGGCGCAGATGCGCGCGGCGATCGACGCCTGGTGGCCGCTGCTCGACAGCGGCGAGGCCGAAGCGCTGGTCGTCAACGCCTCCGGCTGCGGCGTCACCGTGAAGGACTACGGCCACCTGCTGCGCGACGACCCGGCCTATGCCGCCAAGGCCGCCCGGGTGTCGGCCGCCGCCCGCGACCTGGGCGAACTGCTGCCCGACCTGCTGCCGGCGCTGCGCGACCGCATCGCGCCGCCGCCGGCCGGCCAGGTGCTGGCCTACCACCCGCCCTGCACGCTGCAGCACGGCCAGAAACTGCGCGGCGGCGTCGAGACCGCGCTGCGCTCGCTGGGTTTCGACCTGCAGCTGGCGCCCGAGGAATCGCATCTGTGCTGCGGCTCGGCCGGCACCTATTCGGTGTTGCAGCCGGCACTCGCCCAGCCCCTGCGCGACCGCAAGCTGCACCACCTGGGCCGCCTGCAGCCGGCTGCGATCCTGTCAGCCAACATCGGCTGCATCACCCATCTGCAAAGCGGCACCGATCTGCCGGTGCGCCACTGGGTCGAGGCGCTCGACGCGGCGCTGTTGCCGGCGGTTTCACCTCGCTGAAAGCCGTGCCCGCGCAAGGGCTGGCATGATCGCCGGTTCGCTCCCGATATGACGACGACGTGAACGCAACCGAAAATTCCCTGGACTCCCTCGCGGCCGAGGCCACCGCGGCCACCCCGGCAACCGATGCCGGCGAGCCGGCCGCCGATGCGGCGTCCGGCGCACCCGGCACGCCCGGCAAATCGAGAAGCGGCCGACGCGGCCGGGGCGGCAAGGGCCCTGCCGCCGGCGGTGCCCGGCAGGCGCCGGCAGCCGATGCGCAGCGCTCCCCGCGCACGGTGCACCCGGCGCTGGAGCAACTCGCCGCGCTCTATCCGCGCCTGTTCGGCGCCGAGTTCCTGCCGCTCAAGCGCGGCATCTTCCAGGATCTGCGCGAGGCGCACCCGGACGCCTTCGCCGCCGATGCGCTCAAGGAAGCCCTCGGCCAGCACACCCGCTCCACCCGCTACCTGCAGGGCATCGCCGCGGCCCGGCCGCGCCACGACCTCGCCGGCCAGCCGGTGGAGGCGCTGGCGGCCGAGCATGTGTACCAGGCGCTGATCGAACTCTGGCGCCGCCGCGCCAACCGCACGCCCGAAGCCGGCAAGACCGCGCTGCGCGACGAAACCCGGCAGCGCATCGTGCGCGCCTTCGAAGCCTCCGGCCTCGACCGCGACACCTACGCCGAAAAAGTGCGCACCCGCGACGAGGCCGCCGGCGCACTGCTCGACGAAGCCCTGTCCGAAGCCTCGGCGCGCGCCGCCAAGGACGAAGCGCTGCTGCGCGCCTTCGAGGCCGGCACCGCCAGCATCGAGGCCTTCGCCGACATGTACGGCCTCGACCCGCGCCAGACCGGCCAAGTGCTCGAAGCCGCCCGGCGCCGGCGCGCCCTGGCCGCGAGCACGGCTGCCGCTGCTGCAGCAGCGGCCGCTGCCGCTTCCGCCGAAGTCACCGACACTGACGCCGACGAAGAAAAAGCAGAAAAAGACGAAACGGCCGCGGCGCCGTCCGACCCGGCCACCGCCGACTGACCCGTCGCGGTTACATGCGGGAGCGCCGGCACCATCGGCGCCTTCCGACAATGCGGGTCCCCGTTTCCAGGAGACCCGCATGCGCCCCTCTTTCGACCGCCTCCACCGCCTCCTGCCCGCCGCCGCCCTGTGCTGCCTGGCCGGCCTGGCCCAGGCGCAGACACCCGCCTTCACCTGCGGCGGCATCGGTTCCGACGAATCGACCCGCATGCGCGAGGAGATGAAGACCCATCCCCTGTCGCTGCTGTTCGCCCGCCCCGACGGCGACTACCTGGCCAACGTGCAGGTACGCATCAGCGATGCCCAGGGAAAATCGATCCTCGACTGGAAAGCCGACGGCCCCATCTGCCTGGTGACTCTGGCGAAGGGCCGCTACAAGATCGAAGCCAGCAGCGCCGACACCACCAGAACCCGCGAAGTCACGGTAGGGTCCACCCCCGTCCGTATAGATTTCAGGTTCTGAAAAGCGCTAGGTCCTGCCCCCTCAGCAGCGTGCAGGCGCCACGCAGCGGGGTGATATGCAAGGCGCGTGGCGCAGCCGAATAGCACCGCTATCGGCAAGCCACGCAACGCCGCAGATCACCCCGATCCGTGGCGCAGCCCACCCCTAGTGGTGGTCGTCGTGGCGGGCTATCTGGAGCAAGTGTTCCACCTCGTCGGGGTAGTGCTTCAGGTTGTGCTGGTGCCAGCGCATGATGGCGAACATCATCCCGGCCACCACCACGCCGAAGGCGGTGATCGCACCGAACGCCGACATGCCGAACTTGGTCGACACGCTGTAGAACGCACCCAGGCCCAGGATGCAGGCCTGCTCGTTGAAGTTCTGCACCGCGATCGACCGGCCGGCGCCCATCAGGTTGTGGCCCCGGTGCTGCAGCAGCGCGTTCATCGGCACCACCAGGAAGCCGCCGATGCCGCCGAGGATGATCAGGAACGGTGCGGCCACCCAGACGTTGGTGATGAAGTTCATCAGGATCACCAGCAGGCCCATCGCGATGCCCAGCGGAATGACCCGGGTGGCCATGTCGAGCTTCATCCGCATCGACGCCACCACCGCGCCCACCGCGGTACCGATGGCGACCACCCCCACCAGCGACGAGGCCTGGGTGGTGCCGTAGCCCAGCGCCGCGGCGCTCCAGGCCAGGACGATGTAGCGCAGGTTGCCCGACACGCCCCAGAACAGGGTGGTGGTCGACAGCGAGATCTGGCCCAGCCGGTCGCGCCACAGGCGCGAATTGCAGGTCCAGAAATCGGGCAGCAGCTCGAGCGCGTTGCACATCATGCTGCGGTTCATGTCCTTGCGCAGCGGGCGCATCTGCACGCCGGTGTGCGGGATGCGGGTGTTGAACCAGGCCGCCAGCATGTAGATGAAGATCAGCACCAGGATGGCCGATTCGGGCGCCGAGTCGACACCGGTATCGACATACGGCAGGTCGAAGCCGAGCAGGTAGCCCGACACATGTGGCCCCACCAGCTGCCCGCCCAGCAGCACGCCCAGGATGATCGAGGCGATGGTGAGTCCCTCGATCCAGCCGTTGGCCTTGACCAGCTGCGACGCCGGCAGCAGCTCGGTGAGGATGCCGTACTTGGCCGGCGAATAGGCCGCGGCGCCCAGGCCGACGATGGCGTAGGCGGCCAGCGGATGGGTGCCGAACAGCATCATCAGACAGCCCACCACCTTGATGGCGTTGCTGTAGAACATGACCCGCCCCTTGGGCCGCGCATCGGCGAACGCGCCCACGAAGGGCGCCAGCACCACGTAGAACAGCGCGAACATCGGCACCAGGGCCGCACGCTGCCATTCACCGGCGCCGGAAGTACGAAGCAGTTCGACGGCAGCGACGAAAAGCGCGTTGTCTGCCAGCGACGAGAAGAACTGCGCCGACATGATCGTGAAGAAACCGCGTTTCATCGATGGCATGCAGGCCGGCGGGCTGGCGCCGGCGTGTGGGGGTGTCTGCTCTTCGGGGTTTCGGAGGAAGGCGGGTTATAGCACGCACCCCGTGACCGCCCGCCCCAAAGACCGACCCGGGTGCCGGTGAGTTATCGCCTGCGAGAATTCCGCTTCCTGTTTTGGAGATGCGTAAGCCATGCCCCGTCCGATCGTCGCCACCGTCCACGCCGACGCCCTGCGCCACAACCTCGACCGCATGCGCCGCGCCGCGCAGGACGCGCGGGTGTGGGCGGTGGTCAAGGCCGACGCCTACGGCCACGGCATCGAGCGGGTGTTCGACGCCTTCCGTGCGGCCGACGGTTTCGCCATGCTGGATCTGGCGGAAGCCGAGCGGGTGCGCGCGCTGGGATGGCGCGGCCCGATCCTGCTGCTGGAAGGCGTGTTCGAACTGCGCGACCTGGAGCTGTGTTCGCGCCTGTCGCTCTGGCATGTGGTGCACACCGCAGAGCAGATCGACATGCTGGCCGCCCACAAGACGCAGGTGCCGCACCGGGTGTTCCTGAAGCTCAACTCCGGCATGAACCGGCTGGGCTTCGCGCAGCATCGATTCCGCACCGCCTATGCGCGGTTGTCGGCCCTGCCGCAGGTCGAGGAGATTTCCTTCATGACCCATTTCAGCGATGCCGACGGCGCACGCGGCATCGCCCACCAGACCGAGGTTTTCGCGCGCGTGACCGCCGACCTGCCGGGCGAGCGCAGCCTGTGCAATACCGCCGCGTTGCTGCGCCATGCCGACGACGCCGCGGTGCGCGGCGACTGGGTGCGCCCCGGCATCGGCCTGTACGGCAGCGCGCCCGACTTCCCGACGCACGACGCGGTCGACTGGCAGCTGCTGCCCGGCATGACGCTGTCCAGCCGCGTCATCGGCGTGCAGGCGCTGGCGACGGGCGACAGCGTCGGCTACGGCTCGCAGTTCGTGGCCGACGCGCCGATGCGCATCGGCGTGGTGGGCTGCGGTTATGCGGACGGCTATCCGCGCCACTGCGCCACCGGCACGCCGGTGCTGGTCGACGGCGTGCGCACCCGGTTGCTGGGCCGGGTCAGCATGGACATGCTGGCGGTCGACCTGACCCCGGTACCGAACAGTGGCTTCGGTTCGGAAGTCACCTTGTGGGGCCGCGCCGCGGGTGGGCAGATATTGCACATCGACGACGTGGCGCAGGCGGCGGGCACCATCGGTTATGAACTGATGTGTGCCGTTTCAGCGCGGGTTTCTGTCGTTTCGGCCTGACCCAGGTAATCGCCCGGGTAGATATCGACATAATGGATACTGGCATTTGCGGCTTGGCTAAACTGGTTGTGACATTCTGATTCGGCGGAAAACGTGGGTAAAACCGCGGCGAACAGATTGCATGAGGGTGTTTTTGCGGCAATTATCCGCCGCCGTGTGCAGCGGAACCGCCGGCGCACGTTTCAACCCCTTATCGAGAATATCGACCGACCTTATGCTTGCTGTGCCCGACACGAGAAAACCCCTGCTCGCCTCCGATATGGAAGCTGTCTGCGACGCGCTCGCGGCAGATTTTTGCCTGGATAATAATTACCGCGCATCGCATTTGAGCATGACGGCCAGCGAAAACTATCCGAGCAAATTCATTCGTTCCACCGGCTCCGGCATGCAGGGCGCCTTTTACGAATTCGCGCCGCCTTATGTGGCAGAGGCCGGCGAATGGCATTTTCCGGATTCCGGCGCGCAGGCATCGCT
>JAKONS010000121.1 GCA_022701845.1 Burkholderiaceae bacterium | reverse complement strand
AGTACCGCAGCGGTGCCCGAAGGGCCTCGCGCACCCGGGTCGCCTTTTCTTTCGTTAGTTTCTTTTGGCGAAGCAAAAGAAAGTGACTCGCCGCCGGGCGACTCCCGGCCCCCGCCCTACGCAGTAGACACAGCCCTCCGCAGGAGCAGCAGCGCTACCGAGCAGGTGCCCTCCGCAGCAGCAGCAGCGATACCGAGCAGGCGCCCTCAGCAAGAGCACAGCGCTGCCAAGCAGGCTCCCTCCGCAGGAGTACAGCGAGACCAAGCAGGTGCCCCAAATCAACATCACAGCGCTATCGAGCAACCGCACACCGCAGGAGCACTGCGCAAGCAAGCAAGCAAGCAAGCAAACGCCCATCGCGAGAACACAGCGCCATCGAGCAGCCTCACGCCGCCGGCGCACAGCACTACCAAGAAGAAAGAAGACGCCTTCCGCTATCGCGCCGGCGCCCTCCGCAGGAGACCCGCCAGAGCAGGAAGACAGCCGCAAAACCACCCCTCCGCAGGCCCTCCGCCCCGGCCCCTATGATCCCCGCATGGCCACGGCACAGCACCCCGCAGATATCCCCGAAACGGCCGCCCCCGGCGACCAGCTCGGTGAATTCGAGGTACTGGAGATCCTCTACCGCGGCGAGCGCTCCACCGTGCTGCGTTGCCGCCGGGGCGGCCAGCGGCTGATCGTCAAGTTCCTGCGCCGCGAGGCGCTGGCCGTCGGCGACGTGGCGCGCTTCCGGCGGGAATACGAGCTGTCGCGCCGGGTTCGGCATCCGCGGGTGGTGAGCGCCGAGACCCTCGGCAGCCATGCCGGGGCGCTGTTCCTCACCATGCCCGACGACGGCGCCACCGCCCTGCGCGACGTGCTGCGCGCCGGCCCGCTGTCGCTGGCCGATGCGCTCACCGTCGGCATCGCGCTGGTCGACGCGCTGGCCGAGGTGCATGCGCACGACATCCTGCACAAGGACATGGCGCCGGGCAACGTGGTGATCGACCTGCCGCGCGGCATCGTCAAGCTGATCGACTTCGGCATCTCCGCCGAGATCTCCAGCGAACGCCCGGCGCTGGCCGCGCCGGCCGAGCTCGAAGGCACGCTGTCGTGCATGGCGCCGGAACAAACCGGCCGCACCAACGGCGACGTCGACTACCGCGCCGACTTCTACGGCCTGGGCGCCACCCTGTACACCATGCTGGCCGGGGTGGCGCCGTTTCCCGGGCACGACGCGGTGGCGCAGGTGCATGCGCACCTGGCCCTGGCGCCGCCGCCGCTGGCCGGGCTGCGGCCCGACGCGCCGCCGGGGCTGTGCGCGCTGGTCGAGCGGCTGCTGGCCAAGCAGCCCGAGAGCCGCTACCAAAGCCACGAGGCGCTGCGCCGCGACCTGGTCCATCTGCGCGCCCATATCGAGCAGCCCGCGGCGCTGGAGGGCTGGGTGCCGGCCACCGCCGACCTGCCCAAGCGCTTCCAGGTGTCGACCCGGCTGTACGGCCGCTCCGACGAGACCCTGCGGCTGCTGGCCGCCTTCGAGACCGCCGCCAGCGGACCGGCCCAGCTGGCGCTGGTCGAGGGCGCTTCGGGCATCGGCAAGACCGCGCTGGTGCACGAGGTGCTGCGCGCGCTGCTGGCGCGCCGCGGCGAGCTGGTCGAGGGCAAGTTCAACCAGTTCGGCCAGCAGGCGCCGGGCGCCGCCTTCGCGCAGGCGCTGCGGCAGCGGGCGCGCCAGGTGCTGTCGGGCAGCCTGGCGCACCAGCGGCCCTGGCGCGACGCCCTGGCCGCGCAACTGGGCGCCAATGCCGCGCTGGCGCTGCAGGCGGTGCCGGAGCTGGCGCTGCTGTTCGAGCAGGCGCCGCCGCGCGAGGTGCCGACGCTCGGCCCGCAGGAGGCCGAGAACCGCTTCCTGCGCACCCTGTGCTGCTGCTTCGCGGCGCTGGCCAGCGAGGCGCAGCCGCTGGTGGTGTTCATCGACGACCTGCAGTGGGCCGACCGGGTGTCGCGCCGGCTGCTGCGCGAGCTGGCGCTGGACGACAGCCTGCGCCACCTGCTGGTGGTGGGCGCCTTCCGCAGCGACGAGGTCGACGATGCGCATCCGCTGGCGCGCGACATCGCCGGCTGGTCGGAAGCCGGCCGGCCGCCGATGCGGCTGCTGGTGGGCCCGCTCGGCCTGGACGATGTGACCGACCTGCTGGCCGACACGCTCCGGCGACCGGCCGACGACCCTGGCCTGCGCGCGCTGGCCGCCCTGTGCCAGAGCAAGACCGGCGGCAACCCGTTCTTCCTCGGCCGCTTTTTGCAGGACCTGCAGCGCCGCCGGCTGATCTGGCGCGATCCGACCGGGCCGCTGTGGCGCTGGACGCTGGAACACATCCAGGCCGAACGCATCGCCGACAACGTGGTGGCGCTGGCGCTGGAGCAGCTCGAACGCCTGCCGCGCCCCACCCGCGAGCTGCTCAACCTGGCGGCCTGCCTCGACGCACGATTCGCATTGCGCACGCTGGCGCAGATCCGCGGCGAGGCCGAGGACGCGGTGCTGCGCGGGCTGGAGCCGGCGCTGGCCGCGGGCGTGCTGACGCCGTCGGACGTGCGCTACAAGTGGGTGGGCGTGCTGGATGCGGCCGAGCGCGCCGGGCTGCAGGTCGAACTCGCCTTCGCCCACGACCGGGTGCAGGAAGCCGCCTACCTGCTCACCGTGCCGCACGACCGGCCCGCGCTGCACCTGCGCATCGGCCGGATGCTGCAGGCCACGATGGACCCGGACGCGCCGGATTTCGCGGTGGTCAACCACCTCAACCGCGGCGCCGCGCTGATCGGCGACGACATCGCCGGCCAGCACGAGCGCGCACGCCTGGCGCGCTGGAACGCCCAGCTCTCGCATGTGGCACGCGACCGCGCCTCGTTCGATCTGGCCGCCGACCATGCCGCGCGCGCGGTCGCGCTGGCCGGGCCCGGCCACTGGAAGACCGACCCGGCCGCCGCGCTCACGCTGCATGTGCACGCGGCGCGCATGTCCGGCCTGAAGGGCGACGACGCCGCCATGCAGGCCCTGATCGACAGCGCGCTGGCGCAGCCCCTGGCCGCCGCCGAGCGCGCGCTGCTGCTCGACGTGCGGGTCGAGGCCTCCTACGGCCTGGGCCGGCTCGACGAGACGCTCGAACTCGGCCTGCAGGCGCTGCGCCTGCTCGACCTGCAGCTGCCCGCCGCCGCCACGCCGCAGGATGTGCTGGCCCTGGTCTCGCAGGTGCGCGCCGAGGTCGACGCGCTCGGCATCGCCGCGCTGAACGATCTGCCGCCGATGCGGGCCGCGCTGCCGCTGCAGCAGCTGGCGGTCATCGCCCGCATGACCGCCGCCGCCTACATCGCGCGGCCGGCGCTGCTGCCGCTGCTGACCGTGCTGCAGATGCGCCTGATGCTGGCGCACGGCCATGCGCCGCTGGCGCTGTCGGCCTATACCGTGATGGGCCTGCTGGTGGCCGAGCTGCTGGGCGACTACCGCTTCGGCTGGGCGCTGGGGCGCATGTCGATGGGCCTGATCGACCGGCACGGCTGGCAGCAGGTGCAGGCGCATGCGGGCTTTTCCTTCGGCGCCTTTCTGCAGCACTGGGTGGAGCCGCCGCGCGCCACGCTGCCGGCCTGGATCGAGGTGCACCGCAACGGCCTGGAGAACGGCAACCAGCGCCACGCCGGCCTGGCGCTGGTGCTGCACGGCAGCCACGCGCTGCTGGGCGGCCTGCCGCTGTCGCAGGTCGAGACCCTGCTGTCGCACCACCTGAGCACGCTGCGGCGCATCCGCCAGCCGGTGGCCCACGACTATGTGCAGGTGCAGTACGAGGCGGTGCGCGCGCTGCAGCGCGACCGGCTGCTGTCGCGCCCGCTGGAGCACGACGGCTACCAGCGCGAGGCGGCGCTGGAGGGCTTCGCCGCGCGCAAGGACCAGACCGGCGCGCTGTTCGTGCATGTCTGCGAATGCCTGCTCTACGGCCTGGCCGGCCGCCATGCCGAGGCCGTCGTCGCCGGCGAGGCGGCGGCGGTGATGTTTCCGGCCGGCCGCGGGCTCGGCATGGTGGCCTTCTGCATCTACATGACCGCCTCGGCGCGGCTGGCGCTGGTGCGCGAGGGCCGCCCGCCCGACGGCTGGCAGGCGGCGGTGGAAGCGGCCCTGGCCCGCTTCACGCCCTGGCTGGCCGCCAGCGCCCGGCTGCTGCCGCTGCAGCAGTTGCTGCTGGCCCAGCGCGCCGCCGTCGTCGGCGACCGCAGCGCGATGCACCGTGCGCTCGACCACGCGCTGGCCGCGGTGCACGACGCCGACGACCTGATGCTGCTGGCCCTGGTGCGCCAGCAGCGCGCCATGCTGATCGACGCGCCGGCCGAGCAGGCCGAGGCGCGCGCGGTGCTGCTGCGCTGGGGCGCGCCGGCCGCCGCCGCCATCCTGTTCGACGCCAGCCACGCGCCCACCCTGCCGGCCACGCCCGGCCGCACGCTCGACCTGGGCGCGCTGATGAAGGCGGTGCAGGCGGTCACCGCCGAGATCGCGCTGGCGCCTTTGCTGCAGCGGCTGCTGCAGGTGCTGCGCGAGAACGCCGGCGCGGTGCGGGTGGCGGTGGTGCTGCGCGGCGGCGGCGGTGTCGGCCACTGGCTACTGCAGGCCGACAGCAGCGCCTCGCCCACCGCCCCCGCGCCCGAAGGGCTGGCGCTGGAGCTGGCCGGCGAGCGCCTGCCGCTGGAGGTGCTGCGCACCGTGCTGGCCACCGGCCAGGTGGTGCGCGCCGACGACGCGATGCGCGAGCCCGCCTGGCAGCGCCTGCCCTACGTGGTGCGGCGCCGGGTGCGCTCGATGCTGTGCCTGCCGCTGGTGCGCCAGGGCACCGCCACCGGCGCGCTCTACCTCGAGAACGACGCGGCCAGCGGCGCCTTTCCGCCGCAGCGCATCGCTTTTCTGGAACTGCTGCTGGGCAACCTCGTCAGCGCGCTGGAGAACGCCCGGCTGTACGCCGAGGTGCGCAGCCTGGCCGACTCGCTGGAGCGCCGGGTGGCCGAGCGCACCCGCGAACTGCGCGCCAGCGAGGAGCGCACGCTGGCGATCCTGCGCAGCATCCCGCTGCCGGTGGTGGTCTCGCGGGTGACCGACGACACCTTCATCTATGCCAACGAACGCGCCGCGGCGCTGGCCGGCATGACGGTCGAGGGCCTGATCCGGCAGGCGCCCCGCGCGCTCTACCGCAACCCTGCCGACCGCGACCGGCTGTTCGCCGCCTTCCGCCGCAACGGCGTGGTGCACGATTTCGAGGCCAACCTGATCGACGCCCGTGGCCGCGACCTGTGGGCCCTGATCTCGCTGGTGCCGGTGGTCTACGACGGCGAGCCGGCGCGGCTCACCACCATCGTCGACATCACCGGCCGCAAGACCGAGGAGCAGGCCCTGCGCCGCGCCGCCGCCACCGACGACCTGACCGGCCTGGCCGGGCGCGGCCACTTCATGCGCATGGCCAACGAGGAGCTCACCGCCGCCCTCATCCACGGCCGGCCGCTGGCGCTGGTGATGCTCGACATCGACCACTTCAAGCGCATCAACGACCGCTACGGGCACGCCGCCGGCGACCGCGCATTGCGCGAGGTGGCCGAGCTGTGCGGCGAGGTCACCCGCGCCCAGGACCTGGCCGGGCGCATCGGCGGCGAGGAGTTCTGTTTGCTGATGCCCGACGCCGGCACCGACGCGGCGGTGGCGCTGGCCGAACGGCTGCGCGCCGAGCTGGCCGGGCATCCGCTCGACGTCGACGGCGAAACCGTGCGGCTCACCGCCAGCCTGGGCGTGGCCGAAGCGCGGCCGGGCGACTCGATCGCGCTGCTGCTGGGCCGCGCCGACGCCGCCCTGTACGTGGCCAAGCGCGCCGGACGCAACCAGGTCGCCGTGGGCTGACAGCGGCGTGCGGCCGCGGCCTGCGCGGCCGCTGGTCCGCCAGGGTTATGCGGCGGGCGCCGAACGCCTTCGCGTGCGCGCTAAACTCGCGCACTTTGACACTGCTCGTCTCCATGGCCGCATCCTCTGGTTCCGCCGCTCGCGCCAGCTTCGACCTGAAGAGCGCCACACTGCCGTTGATCTCGGTGGTGCTGCGGTCCGCCGACATGGCCGCGCTGGTCCAGGAAGTCGAACGGCGCCTGGCCGAACAGGCCGACTTCTTCGACCAGGACCCGGTGCTGGTCGACCTGGCCCAGCTGCCGCCCGGCACCGACATCGATTTCGGCGCCCTGGTGGGCGCCCTGCGGCATCTGCGGGTGCTGCCGATCGGAGTGCGCGGCGCGCGCGCCGACCAGGTCGAGGCGGCGCGTGCAGCCGGCCTGATCGAGGCGCCCGAGGTGCCCGCCGCGCGACCGGCACCGCCGCCTCCCGCCGCACCGGCCGCGGCGCAGGTGCAGGCCCAGGCGGTGCCCACCATGGTCATCGACCGGCCGCTGCGCTCCGGCCAGCAGGTCTACGCCCGCAACGCCGACCTGATCGTGCTGGCCGCGGTCAGCAACGGCGCCGAGGTGATCGCCGACGGCAACGTGCATGTCTACGCACCGCTGCGCGGCAAGGCCATCGCCGGCGCGCGCGGCAACACCGCCGCCCGCATCTTCGCGACCTGCATGCAGCCCGAGCTGGTGTCGATCGCCGGCATCTACCGCACCGCCGAGACACCACTGCCGCCCGACATCGAAGGCCGCGCGGCCAAGATCAGCCTGGTCGGCGAGAAGCTGGTGATCGAGTCGCTGCAGTCGTAACCATCACATCCACAATTTCCGAAATTTTCAAGGACAGCAACAACATGGCCAAGATCGTCGTGGTGACTTCCGGCAAGGGCGGCGTGGGCAAGACCACCACCAGCGCCAGTTTTGCCTCGGGCCTCGCCCTGCGCGGTTTCAAGACCGCCGTGATCGACTTCGACGTCGGCCTGCGCAACCTCGACCTGATCATGGGTTGCGAGCGCCGCGTGGTGTACGACCTGATCAACGTCATCCACAACGAAGCCAACCTGAACCAGGCGCTGATCAAGGACAAGCAGTGCGAGAACCTGTTCGTGCTGGCCGCCTCGCAGACGCGCGACAAGGAGTCGCTGACGCAGGACGGCGTCGAGCGGGTGCTCAAGGACCTGGGCGACATGGGCTTCGACTACGTGGTGTGCGATTCGCCGGCCGGCATCGAGACCGGCGCCCTGATGGCGATGCACTTCGCCGACGAGGCGCTGGTGGTGACCAACCCCGAGGTCTCCTCGGTGCGCGACTCCGACCGCATCCTGGGCATCCTCGGCAGCAAGACCAAGCGCGCCATGGACAGCGCCGAGCCGATCAAGGAGCACCTGATCATCACCCGCTACAACCCGTCGCGGGTGGAAGACGGCCAGATGCTCTCGCTGCAGGACATCCAGGACATCCTGCGCATTCCGCTGATGGGCGTGGTGCCGGAATCCGAGACGGTGCTGCAGGCCTCCAACCAGGGCACGCCCGCCATCCATGTCGAGGGCAGCGATGTCTCCGAAGCCTACAAGGACGTGGTCGCGCGTTTCCTGGGCGAGGAGCGTCCGATGCGCTTCGTCGACGCCCAGAAGCCCGGCTTCTTCAAGCGCATCTTCGGGAGGTAAGCGCCATGTCCCTGCTTTCCCTCCTGCTCGGAGAGAAGAAGAAAACAGCCAGCGTCGCCAAGGACCGGCTGCAGATCATCCTCGCGCACGAGCGCACCGGCCGCGGCAGCGTGCGCCCCGACTACCTGCCCCAGCTGCAACGCGAACTGATCGCGGTGATCTCGAAATACGTCTCCATCGACGCGCGCGACATCAAGGTCAACCTGGAGCGCCAGGACAACTTCGACGTGCTCGAAGTGAAGATCGAGCTGCCCGAAGCCAGCGCGGCCGGCAAGGCCTAGCGCCTTCTGTCCCCCCAACGAAAAAGCCTCGGCGACCCTGGTCGCCGAGGCTTTTTTTATGGTGCCGCGGCGGTGGCGGTGCGTCAGCCGCGCGCCGCCGCCAGCGCGGCCCGGGTGGCCAGCGCCACCGCGCGGGCGGCTTCGGCGAAGTCGCTGCCCGACGAGGCGTAGAGGATGGCGCGCGAGGAGTTCACCACCACCGGCGCACCCGCCCGCCAGCCGGCGCGCACCGTGGCCGCGGCGTCGCCGCCCTGGGCGCCGACGCCGGGAATCAGCAGCGGCACGGTGGGCGCCAATGCGCGCACCCGCTCGATCTCGGCCGGGTAGGTGGCGCCCACCACCAGCCCGAGCTGGCCGTTGCGGTTCCACTCGCCCCCGGCCAGCGCGGCGATGCGTTCGTAGAGCATCGGCTGGCCCGGCAGCGAGGCCAGGCGCTGGGCCTGGAAGTCGTCGCCGCCCGGGTTGGAGGTGCGGCACAGCAGGAAGGCGCCCTTGCCGGGGCGGCGCAGGTAGGGCTCGACCGAGTCGAAGCCCATGAAGGGCGACAGGGTGACCGCGTCGGCGCCGTAGCGGTCGAAGGCCTCGCGGGCGTATTGCTCGGCGGTGGAGCCGATGTCGCCGCGCTTGGCGTCGAGGATCACCGGCACGCCCGGCGCCACCCGCTGCAGCGTGTTGACCAGCCGCTCCAGCTGGTCTTCCGCGCGGTGGGCGGCGAAATAGGCGATCTGCGGCTTGAAGGCGATGGCGATGTCGGCGGTGGCCTCGGCGATGGCGGCGCAGAAGTCGTGGATCCGGCTCGGGTCGTCTTTCCAGGCGCCGGGAAAGCGGGAGGGTTCGGGGTCGAGGCCGACGCAGAGCATCGAGCCGTTTTTGCGCTCGGCGTCGCGCAGCTGGTCGAGAAAAGTCATGGCGCCGATTTTACGGACGCGGCAGCGCGGCCCGGGCGCGGCACAGGTCTTCCCAGGCGCGCGCCTTGTCGTCCTGGGCGCGCAGCAGGTAGCCGGGCTCGTAGCTGGCCACCAGCGGCACGCCGCCGACCGCATGCACCGCGCCGCGCAGCTTGCCGAGCGGCTCGGTGCGGCCGAGCGCGGCCTGCGCGGCCAGGCGGCCGAGCGCCAGCACCATCGCCGGC
>JAKONS010000158.1 GCA_022701845.1 Burkholderiaceae bacterium | reverse complement strand
CATAAAAACCTTCTCTCGCAACGAGCCCGGACCGAAGTCCGGTGCTATGTCTTATTGAATGCCGAAGATCACTTCTTACCAGCGATCGCCTTGCGCGGACCCTTGCGGGTGCGGGCATTGGTGCGCGTGCGCTGGCCGCGCATCGGCAGGCCACGGCGATGGCGGAAGCCGCGATAGCAGCCGATGTCCATCAATCGCTTGATGTTCATCGTCGTCTCGCGACGCAGGTCGCCTTCGATGGTGAAGAGCGCGATCTGATCGCGGATCTTCTCGAGATCAGCGTCGGTCAGATCCTTGATCTTCTTCGAATACTCGATGCCGCTCGCTTCGCAGATCTGA
Source organism: Burkholderiaceae bacterium (assembly GCA_022701845.1). The sequence goes on along the minus strand of JAKONS010000158.1, from coordinate 2,747 downwards.
CGGGCGCGGGTGCGACCGATTCCGAAAATGGCGGTCAGGCCAATTTCAGCGTGCTTGTGCGGCGGGATGTTAATGCCAGCAATACGTGCCATGTGCGTCCTCTAATACTTCTCGATCAACCCTGGCGCTGCTTATGGCGCGGGTCGGTGCAAATCACACGCACCACGCCTTTACGGCGAATGACCTTGCAATTACGGCAGATGGTTTTGACCGAAGCCGAAACTCTCATTTCATTCTCCTAAAACTGTTTACCGTGACGTTCAACGCGCCCGGATCAATGCTGAAAACCCAGCGTTACGATGGCTTGAAATTGGCTTTCTTCAGCAGCGATTCGTACTGCTGGGACATCATGTAGTTCTGCACCTGGGCCATGAAATCCATCGTGACGACCACGATGATCAGCAGGGATGTCCCGCCGAAGTAGAACGGCACGTTGTACTTCAGGATGAGGAACTCGGGCAGCAGGCAGACGAAGGTGATGTAGATCGCACCCGCCAACGTCAGCCGAACCAGGATCTTGTCGATATAGCGAGCGGTCTGGTCACCAGGACGGATTCCGGGAATGAACGCACCGCTCTTCTTGAGGTTGTCCGCGGTCTCTTTGCTGTTGAACACGAGTGCCGTGTAGAAGAAGCAGAAGAACACGATCGCCGCCGCATAGAGCAGTACATAGATCGGCTGGCCTGGTGTCAATGCACCTGCGATGTCCTTGATCCAGCGCATGCTCTCGCCAGTGCTGAACCAGCCGACAACCGTTGCCGGCAGCAGGATGATCGACGAGGCGAAGATAGGAGGAATCACACCCGCCATGTTCAGTTTCAACGGAAGATGCGACGACTGCCCACCGTAGACCTTGTTGCCGACCTGCCGCCTGGCGTAATTCACCAGAATCTTCCGTTGGCCACGCTCGACGAACACCACGAAGTAGGTCACGAGCACCACCACGGCGACGATGAACATGGCCACCAGCACGTTCATCGCGCCGGTTCGCACCAATTCCAGCAGCCCGCCGATCGCATTGGGCAAACCGGCTGCGATGCCCGAAAAGATCAGGATCGAGATGCCGTTGCCCAGGCCGCGCTCGGTGATCTGCTCACCCAGCCACATCAGGAACATCGACCCAGCTGTCAAGCTGATCATTGCAGTGATCCGGAAACCGAACCCGGGTGCAGTAACCAATCCGGCCGATGACTCCAGCGCGACAGCGATGCTGAACGACTGGAACATCGCCAGCCCCAGCGTGCCGTAGCGTGTGTATTGCGTAATCTTCCGGCGACCAGCCTCACCTTCCTTCTTCAATTGCTCGAAGGTCGGAATGACATAGGTCATCAGCTGCATGATGATCGATGCCGAGATGTACGGCATGATGCCCAGCGCGAACACGGTGAAACGCGACAGGGCACCGCCCGAGAACATGTTGAACAGGCTCAGGATGCCGCCCTGCTGTCCCTGAAAGAGTTGTGCGAGCTGGTCCGGATTGATACCGGGCACAGGAATGTGCGCACCGATCCGGTACACCACCAGCGCGAGCAGCAAGAAGACCAGCCGACGACGGAGATCGCCGAACTTGCCTGTCTTTGCGAGCGTTGCTGCTTTAGTTGCCACGGAAGATCTCTTTCAGACGAGTTTCAGGCGACGCTGCCGCCGGCGGCTTCGATCGCCGCCTTCGCACCTGCAGTCGCACCGATGCCGGTCAGCTTGACGGACTTGGTCAGTTCACCAGTCTTGATGATCTTCACGACCTTGGCAATCTGGCCAACCAAGCCGGCCTGCTTCAACGCGAGCAGGTCGACCTCGGCCAGACCGAGGGCTTCCAAAGCGGTCAGGGTGACTTCGGCGTTGTACTTCAGCGACTGTGACTTGAAGCCGCGCTTGGGCAGGAGACGCTGCAGGGGCATCTGGCCGCCTTCGAAGCCGACCTTGTGAAAGCCGCCCGAACGCGACTTCTGACCCTTGTGACCACGACCGGCGGTCTTTCCGAGACCCGAACCGATACCGCGACCAACGCGACGCTTGGCGTGCTTGGCGCCGGCTGCCGGCTTGATGCCATTGAGTTCCATATCAGTCTCCCTTACAGAACTTTGACCAGATAACTGATCTTGTTGATCATGCCGCGCACCGCCGGAGTGTCCTGCAGTTCGCTCACGCTGTTGATCTTGCGCAGGCCCAGGCCGCGCACCGTCGCGCGATGCGATTCCTTGGTGCCGATCGGGCTCTTCACGAGCTGCACCTTGAGGTTTTGTTGTGTCGTCATTTCAATGCTCCGAATCAGGCGAAGAGTTCTTCGACCGTCAGGCCGCGCTTTGCAGCGACTTCCGAGGCGGTGGTGGAATTCTTCAAGCCGTCCAGCGTGGCACGGACCATGTTGTAGGGATTGGACGAACCGTGGCTCTTGGCCACGATGTCGGTGATGCCCATCACTTCGAAGACGGCGCGCATCGGGCCGCCGGCGATGATGCCGGTACCCTTCGGTGCCGGAATCATGACCACCGAAGCGGCGCCGTGATGGCCGGTCACGCGATGATGCAACGTGCCGTTCTTGATCGAAATTTTCGCCAAGTTGCGACGAGCTTCTTCCATCGCCTTCTGGACGGCTGCGGGCACTTCCTTCGACTTGCCCTTGCCCATGCCGACGCGGCCATCGCCGTCACCGACGACCGTCAGCGCCGCGAAACCGAGGATACGACCACCCTTCACCACCTTGGTGACGCGGTTGATCGCGATCATCTTCTCGCGAAGACCGTCTT
>JAKONS010000142.1 GCA_022701845.1 Burkholderiaceae bacterium | reverse complement strand
AGCCATTTGTCGAACAGCAGGTTCAGCTGCACATCGGCTTCGAACGGCGCCTGGCCCACCTTGTGGCGCCACACCATGCAGGTCACCGCGATGAAGACGGCGCCCACCAGCGCCCAGTTCGGAAAGGTGAACGGTCGGGCTTTCGGGTCGTTGCGGCTGGCGCCCATGTAGAGGCCGAGCATCCACAGGAACTGCCAGCCGTAGGTGGCGAAGGAGCCGGTTTCGTGGAACGGCACCGGCACCGGGATGAACGAGTTGGCGGCGTCGTAGATCCACTCGCCCAGCCCGAACTGCGCCAGCACCCAGAGTCCGAAGCTGGTCGCCATCACCAGCCCCCAGCCATGGCGCAGCGCCAGCGCCAGCACCCAGGGGCTGGCCAGCATGAACAGCACGTAGAGCGGCAGGATGTCGAGCAGCGGCGGCTCGTAGATCAGCAGCAGGCCCGAGACCAGCGCCACGAAGGGCCGCTGCAGATAGAACGACATCAGGTCGGTCACCGCCGGCTGGTCGACCTTGACCCCGATGAAGGCGATCACGGTGAACAGGAAGCCGAGGGTGGCGGCCTGGCACCAGTACACCTTCAGGGCGCGTTTCCAGAAGGCCCGCTCCATCTCGACCACGCTCTTGCGCCAGGCGAGGCGCCCGTACACCAGTCCCGCCATGTAGGCCGACAGCAGCACGAAGCCCTCCGCGGCCGACACGAAACCGAACGGCTGGCCGAGCGGCGAGGTGAGCGCGGTCGGCAGGTGGGTCAGCGTCATCAGCACCAGCATCAGCCCGCGCAGTGCGTCGATTTCCCAGCGGCGGCTGGAGGAGGCGGGCGGTGAGGCGGGCGGCATGAGAGGAAAGGGGAGGCAGCGCGAAAGGGGCCGATTGTCGCAGTGCACCGCCGATGCACGGTTTCGGCTCTGTAATGATTTGGCTTAGGCTTGCCGGCTGTCAAAAGTCGCAGGAAACCCTGTCGTGCCGCCCATGCTCAACGCCTTCCGCACCGCCCTCCGACTTCCCGTCGCCTTCCTGCTGCTGCAGGCGGCATTCGCGGCCCAGGCCCTGCAGGTGTCGGGCTTCTCGCCCCGGGGCGAGGTGGCGCAGGTCCGCCAGGCGGTGGCCGATTTCGACGGACCCGCGGTGCGGCTGGGCGATGCGGAGGCGCCGGCACCCCTGGCGGTCGTCTGCGAGGGCATGGCCGCGGCGCCGGCCGGCAGCGGCCGCTGGTTGAACGAGCGCCGCTGGGTGTTCGAATTCGCGGCCGACCTGCCACCCGGGGTGCGCTGCAAGGCGGCGCCGGTGCCGGCCTTCCGTTCGCTGCGGGGCGAGGCGCTGCCAGCGTCCACCGCCTTCGCCTTCACCACCGGCGGGCCGTTCGTGCGGTCGATGCAGCCCTACGAAGGCCAGCCGATCGACGAGCAGCAGATCTTTTTGCTGAAGCTCAACGGCCCCGCCAGCGCCGACAGTCTGCTGGCCAACGTGTGGTGCGCGGTGGAGGGCATCGGCGAGCGGGTGCCGGTACGCGCGGTGACCGGTGCGCCCCGCGACGCGGTGCTGAAGGCGCTCGGCGAGACCCGCGAAGCCGCCGCCGCGCCGCTGGCCCATGCCACCCTGGCCTGCAACCGCACCCTGCCACCGGCGGCGCGGGTGACGCTGGTGTTCGGCAAGGGCGTCGCCACCCCGAGCGGCGTCGCCAACCGCATCGAGAAACGCTGGCTCTGGCAGGTGCGCGCGCCGTTCGAGGCGCAACTGGGCTGCGAGCGCGAGAACGCCCAGGCGGCCTGCATGCCGATCCGGCCGCTGAGCCTGCGCTTCAACGCACCGGTCACCCGCAAGATGGCGCTGGCGGTGCAGCTGAAGTCGCCGCAGGGCATCGTCAAACCGGTGCCGGATGACGCCAGGCGCCCGACGACGCGGTGGTCGAGGAGGTGCGCTTTCCCGGCCCGTTTGCCGAGAACGCCCGCTACGACCTCATCCTGCCGGCCGGTTTCCAGGACGCCTCCGGGCGGCCGCTGCGCAACGCGTCGATGTTCCCGCTGGAGATCGCCACCGGCGCGATGCCGCCGCTGGCCAAGTTCGCCGCCGCACCGTTCGGCATCATCGAACGCTTCGCCGAACCGGAAAGCGCGAAAAGCGGCAAGGCGATGCTGCCGGTCACCCTGCGCAAGATCGAGGCCTCGCCTTCGGCCGGCGCGGCCGGCGCGGCTCGCCCGCCCGCCACGGTGAGCGACCTGCGGCTGCAGACCGATGCCGACATCCTGGCCTGGATGGCCAAGGCCGAGCGCTACAACGAGACCACCGTGCCGCGCAAGGACGCCGCCCGCGATCTGCGCGGCCCGCTGCCGCTGGCGATAAAGGACATCGACGGCGTCGAGTCGCGCAGCGTCTCGCTGCTGGCCGGCGTGGCGGGCGTGCAGTCGCTGGCGCTGCCGCCGCCGACCGGCGCAGGCGATCCGCGGCCGTTCGAGGTGGTCGGCATTCCGCTCGATCCGGGCTTCCATGTGGTCGAGATCGCCTCACAGCGGCTCGGCCAGTCGCTGCTGGATCCGGCCTACGGCAAAGACCGCCCGATGTATGTGCGCACCACCGCGCTGGTGACCAATCTCGGGGTGCATTTCAAGCTGGGCCGCGAGAACGCGGTCGCCTGGATCACCTCGCTCGACAAGGGCCGGCCGATGGCGGGTGTGGCGGTGCGGGTGTCCGACTGCGTCGGCAAGCTGCTGGCGAGCGCCACCACCGATGCCTCCGGCCTGGCCCGTTTCGAAGGCCTGTCGCCCGAACCGCCCCGCTGCGCCGGCGCCGGTGCGCAGGCCTGGGAATACCGCAACGCCTATTTCGTCAGTGCCCGCATCGGCGACGACATGGCCTTCGTCTGGAGCGACTCGCAGCGCGGCATCGAGTCGTGGCGCTTCGGAGCGCCCACCAGCCAGGCGGCACTGCCCGACCTGCGCGCCCACACCGTGTTCGACCGCACCCTGCTGCGCGCCGGCGAAACCGTGTCGATGAAGCACATCCTGCGGCGCGAAACCGGCCGCGGCTTCGACCTGCCGGCACAGCTGCCGCAAAGCCTGCTGATCCAGCACGACGGCAGCGGGCAGGAGTTCAGCCAGCCGCTGGTGTGGCGCAGCACCGCCATCGGCGGCCGCAGCGCGGAAAGCACTTTCGCGCTGCCGCCCACCGCCAAGCTGGGCGTCTACAGCGTGTCGCTGGTCTATGCCGCACGGGATGCCGCCGGCCAGCCGCCCACCCCGTCGCCGTTGGCG
>JAKONS010000139.1 GCA_022701845.1 Burkholderiaceae bacterium | reverse complement strand
TCGAACTCGGCGCGCATGTCGGCCGCCATGTCCCACCACATGGCGATGGCGGCGCTACCCAGCAAACGCATGCCGTCCTCCGGTGCCATCGCGCCGCCTCACTTGCCGCCGCGCAGGCGGGTCAGCTCGGCGGTGACCTGCTGCATCAGGCCGTCGCCCACTTCATGGGCGAACTTCTGCACCACCGGCTGCACCTTCTGGCGCAGCCGCTCGGTCTCGGCCGGACTCACCTCGTTGACCTGCATCGTCTTGCGCAGGTTGTCGATCGACTGCGTCTCGGTGGCCTGCGCCACCTTGCGCTGCTCCTGCTTGGCCTCGGCGGCGGCGTCGGCGATCAGCTTGCGCTCGGTCTCGTTGAGCGTGTCCCAGGTCTTCTTGCTCATCAGCACCGGCATGCCGGTGTAGACATGGCGGGTCAGCGACAGGTATTTCTGCACTTCGGCGAACTTGGCGGATTCGATCACCCCGACCGGGTTGTCCTGCCCGTCGATGGCGCGCGATTCCAGCGCGCCGTAGACCTCGCCGAAGGTCATCGGCACCGGGTTGGCGCCGAGCGCGGTGAACATCTCCAGGTAGACCGGCGAGGCAATCGCGCGCATCTTCAGGCCCTGCAGGTCCTCCGGCCGCTGGATGGCGCGCCTGCTGTTGGTCATGTTGCGAAAGCCCAGGTCCCAGATGCCCAGGCCGATCAGCCCGCGCTCGGCCAGGCCCGCCTGCAGCCGGGTGCCGATCGGGCCGTCGGCGATGGCGTAGGCCTCCTGCGGCGTGGTGAAGAGGAAGGGCAGGTCGAACACCATGAACTGCTTGTCGACACCGGCCAGCAGGCCGGTGGCCATCGACGCGAAATCCAGCGTGCCGCCGCGCACCGCCGACAGGTTCTGCTGGTCGCTGCCGAGCACCGCGTTGCCGTAGAGCGCCACCTTCATTCGGCCGCCGCTCTTCTGCGCCACCAGGTCGGCGAACTTCTGCGCGCCGATGCCCAGCGGGTGGTCCTTGGCCAGGCTGAAGGCGAACTTGAGGTTGCGCTCGCGCACCGCTTCCTGCGCGGTGGCGGGAAGTGCGGTGGCGGCGAGCGTGGCGGCGCCGAGCGCGGCCAGCAGCGCGCGGCGGATGAACGATGGTTTTGGCATGTCTCTCTTCCTTATGTTGGCCGTCTCGGGCTGCGGCGGCCGGATGATAGAACGTTTGTTGAACGTCATTCAACTTTTATTCATCGTTCAAATTTTGAAGCATTGCCTATGATCTGCCGATCACCATCGCGCGACACGAAGCACATCCCATGAGCGGAGCACTGGAAAAATCCCTGGCCATCCTGGAGTACCTGGTGGCCCACCCCGACGGCGTGGCCCTGGCCCGCATCTCGACCGAGCTCAACATGCTGCGCAGCGGCTGCCACCGCACCCTGCAGGAACTGATCGGCTACGGCTATGTGCGGCAGATGCCGCAGAAGGGCGACTACGCGCTGACCACCAAGCTGGCGTCGATGGGCCTGAGCTTTCTCAGCCGCTCCGGCGTGGTCGACATTGCGCAGCCGGTGATCGACCGGCTGGCGGCGTCGACCGAGGAACTGGTGCGCCTGGCGATCGTCGACGGCGACCGATTGACCCTGGTGGCCAAGGCGCAGGGTGCGCGCTCCGGCCTGCGCTACGACCCCGACATGGGCATCGACCTGCGCCTGTCGTGCAGCGCGGCCGGCCAGGCCTGGCTGATGACCCTGCCCGAGGACGAGGCGCTGGAGCGGGTGGCGCGCCAGGGCCTGGGCCACCCGCGCGACTTCGGCCCCAACGCGCCGACCAGCATGAAGGCCTTGCTGGGCCTGCTGCAGGAACACGCCCGGCGCGGCTACAGCGTCATCCAGGATGTCTATGCGCCGGGCATGAGTTCGATGGCCGCCCCGGTGCGCCGCCGCGGCGAGCCGGCCACCGGCGTGGTGGTGGTGGCGGGGCCGTCGGCCCGGCTGACCGCCGAGAGCATGGCCCGCTTCGGGCCGGAACTGGTGGCCGCGGCGGACGAGCTGGCGGCGACCGGGGATGCATCGGCGCTGCTGCGGTCGGCGCGTACCGGGACCTGGGGTAATACCGCGAACGGTGTTTCGTGATCCGTTGATGCGGCGCTGCATTTAATCCGAAGCATCGCGCCCACGCATTAACGTGCCGATTTCCTGCTGGCCGGACTAGGCGTGTTCGACGTCGCCAGTATCCCGTTTCGTTTTTCGGGGTCGGCCGCCCAGTTTCCCGTTGTTTCTCGCTGCCGAAGCCTTGGCATCCGTCGCCGCTTTTCCGCCCGCCTTGCCCATGGTGGAGGCCATCCAGTTCCGCGAACCGAGAAAACCGGCGAGCAATGCGGGCAGGTAGATATCGGCATCGAGTTCCGGAAAATGCAATCCCAGACCGGACGGAGAAATCTCGATGCGCCGCAGCTGCGCAGGCCGGGCCTCCTGCAAGCCCTGGGCGTCCTGGGGCCTGAAGGCGATGGCGAGCCCGGTGTCCAGTTCGACGACTACCCGGCCGATCCTGCGGTCATAACGCGCCGTCAGCGCGACAGCGCTTTGTGCCCG
>JAKONS010000118.1 GCA_022701845.1 Burkholderiaceae bacterium | reverse complement strand
ATGTTGCTGATCTTCTTGTCGAACAGCAGGACGAACGGGTTGTCCAGCAGCGCGGCCTGCTTCTCGGGGTTGTTGATGAAGTAGGGCGACAGGTAGCCGCGGTCGAACTGCATGCCTTCGACGACGTCGAGTTCGTTGTCGAGCGACTTGCCGTCTTCGACGGTGATGACGCCTTCCTTGCCGACCTTGTCCATCGCGTCGGCAATGATCTTGCCGATGGCTTCGTCGGAGTTGGCGGAAATGGCGCCGACCTGGGCGATTTCCTTGGAGGTGGTGGTGGCCTTGGAGGCCTTCTTCAGCTCGGCGACCAGGGCGGTGACCGCCTTGTCGATGCCGCGCTTCAGGTCCATCGGGTTCAGGCCGGCGGCAACGTACTTGCTGCCTTCGCGCACGATGGCCTGGGCCAGCACGGTCGCGGTGGTGGTGCCGTCACCGGCGTTGTCGGAGGTCTTGGACGCCACTTCCTTCACGAGCTGGGCGCCCATGTTCTGCAGCTTGTCCTTGAGTTCGATTTCCTTGGCCACGGACACACCGTCCTTGGTCACGGTGGGGGCGCCGAACGAGCGCTCCAGCACCACGTTGCGACCCTTGGGGCCGAGGGTGACCTTGACGGCGTTGGCGAGAATGTTCACGCCTTCGACCATGCGCGCGCGGGCTTCGCCGCCGAAGACTACGTCTTTTGCTGCCATGTTGATTTACTCCGGAATTCTGTGAGGGGATGAGAAGAAAGGCGGCTCTGGATCAGAGCTCGACGACCGCGAACAGGTCTTCTTCCTTCATGACCAGCAGCTCGTCGCCGTTGACCTTGACGGTCTGGCCCGAGTACTTGCCGAACAGGACGCGGTCACCGACCTTGACGCCGGGAGCCGACAGCTCGCCCTTGTCGTTCTTCTTGCCCGGGCCGACGGCCAGGACTTCGCCCTGGTCGGGCTTCTCGGCGGCGTTGTCGGGAATGATCAGGCCGGAGGCGGTCTTGGTTTCTTGTTCGAGGCGCTTGACGATCACACGATCGTGCAGAGGGCGAAGGTTCTTCATGGCATCTCCTTGGAGGGAAGCTGAAACGGACGGAATTGTTGAGCCGCGCGGCGACGAAACGGTGCGCCGCAGGGTGCGCAGGGGTGGTGGCGACAGCCTGAATCGGCTTGTTGGCACTCGTCCCCGGCGAGTGCTAATGATAGCGACGTTTCCGGAGGATTCAAGGGTAGACACCCTTCATGACCGCACTCGCGGGGGGTCAGGCGCCCAGGTTCCTGCGGAAAAGCGCCACCATCGCCTGCCATCCGCGCTCCGCCGCGACGGCGTCGTACACCGGGAAGTCCGGCACCATCCAGCCGTGCCGCGCACCGGCGTAGGTATCGCAGACGTGCTTCACGCCGGCCTCGGCCAGCGAATGCTCGAAGCGTTCGAGCATGTCGGGCGGGCAGTGCTCGTCGTTTTCGGCGGCGGCCACATACACCTCGGCCCGCAGGCGGGCGGCCTGCCGGTGTGGGCTGGCGTCGTCGTCGGTGGCGAGTTGTCCGCCGTGGAAGCTCGCCACCGCGGCGAAGCGCTCGGGCAGGGCGGCCGCGGCGGCGATCGCCATGCCGCCGCCCATGCAGAAGCCGACGGCACCCAGCCTGCGTCCCGACGTGGTGCCGCTGCGGTCGAGCCAGTCGACGAAGGCCGGCACGTCCGCGGCCGCTGCACGGTTGCCGGTGGTGGCCATGAGCGGGCCGAGGATCGCCATCGCGTCGCCCGCGAACACCTCGCGCGGCACCAGCGTGGGGTAGGGGCCGTAGCGGTAGAACGGGTCGGGCAGCAGCACCGCGAAGCCTGCGCCGGCCAGGCGCTGCGCCATCTCCACCATGGCCGGGCGCAGCCCGCCCGCGTCGCCGTAGAAGACGACCGCGGGCCCGTGGCCGGTCGCGGGAGGGGTGCAGAAATACGCCGGGCAGCGGCCGTCGGCGGTGTCGATGGCGATCCGGGTGGTGACGACCTGCGCGGTATCGGGTGCGCTGTCGGGCGCGGTAGGCAAGGTGCTCAAGGCGAACTCCGGTGATGGGGGCGGGGGCAGGGGGGCGGTGTGGGGCCCGCTGACCGTAGCCGTCGCGACCGCGTCAGCGCCCGGTGCCGGGCTGGCAGACCATCGCCAGTATCTTCCCGCGCGGGTCCCCGCCCAGGCCGCCGAAGGCCATCGGCCGCGGCTGGGCGAACGATTCCGCGGTGCTGGTGCCCTGCCACAGCGGCTCGCGATAGCGCACCTGCTCCTCGTGGTAGATCGAGGCGGTCGGGCAGTCGACCACGATGTGCGAGACATACGACTGGTAGGTCTCCCGTTCCGACATCCTGCGGGCGACCGCCAGGTTCACCCGGAAGCGCAACACCGTCGAGCCGGGCGCGCGACGCTTGTAGGTGGTGATGTCGAGCTGGGTGGTGTCCACCGTCGGGTCGGCCTTGTCGCCGCTGATGGTGAGCCACTCGGCGGCGTGCGCGGTGCCGCAGGCCAGGGCCGCCAGTGCCAGGCAGGCGATCGCCGCGCCCGGTGCACGCAGGGAAAAAATGGAAATCGGTTTCAGGGGAATGCCTTTGCGGGCCGCGTGCGGGCCCCGGTATCGATCGCCCCCGCCATTCCCGCCGGCGCCGGCCGTATGCGGGCAGCGGCCGCTACACCGCGAGTTCGCGGGCGGTGAGCCAGAGGCGCAGGTCGAATTCGAGCTGGTGGTAGTCGGGTGCCATGTGCCGGCACAACGCATAGAAAGCCTTGTCGTGCTCGCGTTCCTTCAGATGCGCCAGTTCGTGCACCACGATCATCCGCAGGAAGTCGGCCGGCGCATCCTTGAACAGCGCGGCGATATGGATCTCGCGCTTGGCCTTGAGCTTGCCGCCCTGCACCCGCGACACCGCGGTGTGGGTGCCGAGCGCGTTGCGCACGATGTGCAGCCGGGGGTCGAACGCCACTTTCGACAGCGGCGGCGAACTCTTCATGTGGCGCGCCTTGAGCGCGTTCACATAGTCGTACAGGGCGCGCTCGGTGCGCACTTCGTGCAGGTCGGAATAGCGGCGCGCCAGGGTGTCGGCGAGCCGTCCGGTCGCGATCGTCTCGCGCACCTGCGCCAGCAGCTCCGGCGGATAGCCGGCGAGGTAGGGAAGGAACAACGGTGCGGTGGGTGCGGCTTCCTGCATGCGGCGACCATACCGCGCGTCCCGGCGCCCCGCAGCGCATCAAATGCATGACCCGCCGGCGGCCTTCACGCCAGCGCCAGGGCGCCGTCGTGCGCCGCTTCGCTGCGCGGCTGGCGTACCGGGGCGGTGGCGGCACGGCCGCCGCGCGGCAGGCTCTCGACACGCTCTTCACGCTCGATGCGGAACACCGCCATCGCCTGCACCAGCTGCTCGGCCTGCAGCCGCAGGCCCGAGGCGGCCGCAGCGCTCTCCTCGACCAGTGCCGCGTTCTGCTGGGTGACCTGGTCCATCAGGGTGACCGAATCGCCCACCTGCCGCACGCCCTCGCTCTGCTCGCGGCTGGCGTCGCTGATCTCGCCCATCAGGGTGCTGACCCGCTGGATCGCCGCCACCACTTCCTGCATGGTGCTGCCGGCATCGTCCACCAGGGTGGTGCCGCGCGAGACCTGGTCGACGCTCTCGGTGATGAGCGACTTGATCTCCTTGGCGGCGGCCGCGCTGCGGCCGGCCAGGTTGCGCACTTCCGAGGCCACCACCGCGAAACCCCGGCCCTGCTCGCCGGCGCGCGCCGCCTCGACCGCCGCGTTGAGCGCCAGGATGTTGGTCTGGAAGGCGATGCCGTCGATCACGCTGATGATGTCGCCGATCTTGCCCGAGCTGGTCTGGATGCCGCGCATCGTCGACACCACCTGGTCGACCACGCCACCGCCGCGCAGGGCAATGGCCGAGGCGTCGGAGGCGAGCTGGTTGGCGCTCTGCGCGTTGGCCGCGTTGTTCTGCACGGTGGAGCCCAGCTCCTCCATCGAGGCGGCGGTCTGCTGCAGGGCCGAGGCCTGCTGCTCGGTGCGGCGGCTGAGGTCGTGGTTGCCCTCGGCGATCTCGGTGCTGGCCGAGGCCACCCCGAGCGCGTTGGCGCGCACGCTGCCCACGATGCCCACCAGCCGCTCCTGCATGTTGCGCAGCGCCACCAGCAGCCGTCCGGTCTCGTCGTGGTGGGTGACCACGATGTCGCTGGAGAGGTCGCCCTCGGCGATGCGGTCGGCCACCGCCACCGCCTGGTTCAGCGCCCGGGCGATGCTCATGGTGATGATCCAGGCCATGGTCAGCGAGATGCCGGCCGCGACGATGCACAGGCCCAGGATGAGCGCGCGCTGGCGTTCGAAGCCGGCGGTGGCCTGGCCGATCAGCTCGCGTGCGCGGCCTTCGGTGTATTTGGCGAACTCCTCGCTGGCCTGCACCAGCTGCTGCAGCAGAGGCGCGCATTTCTCCATGATCTCGACCGTGGCTTCCTCGCGCTTCTGCTCCTGCGCCAGGCGCACGATGTTGAGTGCCACCGGCGCGTACTGGTCCTCGACCTTGCGGATGCGGTCGTAGAGCGCGTTGGCGGTGTCGCTCGGCTCGCTGGAGGTCTTGAGCATCTCGCCCAGCCGGTTCATCTGGTCGTGCACGTCGGCATGCGACTTCACCACCGCGTCGTATTCGGCAGCGCGCTCTTGCGGCTTGGTGGCCAGCACCAGGTTGCGCGCGGCGATGGCGCGGCGGTCGACCGCGGTGCGCACCTGCTCGGCCACCCGCGCCCGGGCGTTGAGGCCGTTGACGTAATCGCTGAAATCGCGGTTGGCGTTGGAAAGCGCCAGCAGACAGACGCCGGCCACCAGCAGCAGCAGGGCGGTCAGCGCGCCGAAATTCAAGGCCAGTTTCGCCTTGACCGAAAGATTCTTGAACATGGATCGAACTCCTGGACCCGGTCGCAGGCATCGACCGGTGTGACGCGGATGAACCCGTGGCCATCCGTGTCCGTATTGAAGTAGAAGTTACGTTTTGCGTCAATTGGGGCCGTGTGCGATTCAGGCCTTCTACCGGGCGTTAGACCGGTTTGCCCGGATTTACCCGGCTTTTCGGCGTTTAGACCGCCTGCCGCCAAAGCCGGCATGTGGCGGCGGCGCATCGCAGAATCGCCGGCATGAAGACACTGCTGCTCTACCTCGCCACCGCCCTCGCCGAAATCGTCGGCTGCTATCTGCCCTGGCTGTGGCTGCGGCAGGGCGGGTCGGTGTTGCTCTTGGTGCCGGCTGCCGCCAGCCTGGCGCTGTTCGCCTGGCTTCTCACCCTGCACGGCGAGGCGGCCGGCCGGGTGTATGCGGCCTACGGCGGGGTGTACATCGCAGTGGCGCTGGCCTGGTTGTGGGCGGTGGACCAGGTGCGCCCGACGGTCTGGGATGCGGCCGGCGCCGCGGTGGCGCTGTGCGGCATGGCGATCATCGTGTTCCAGCCGGTGCGCTGAGGCGGGCGCGGTGTCCGCCTGACAGCCGGCTCAGCCGCGCCAGAGCTCGACCAGCAGCGTCTGGTAGGCGCCCTCCAGCGACACCGAATATTCCGGGTCGTGCTGCCAGTTGTGCGGCGTGTCCTCGGGCGGGTCGAGCGTGAGCGCGGTGACGGCGGTGGCCAGCGCTTCCTTCTGCTCCGGCGTCAGCAGCGGCAGCACCGCGTCGAGCACGTTTTCGAGGGCTTCGGCGCGGCCGATGTAGTGACCGAGCTGGTCGGCAGGAGTCGAGGGCATAGAGATCGGGTGGCCGCCAGGGTTGGGACGAGGCCGGTATTCTGGCCGCATGAACCACGATTCGAATCCATCCCCCACCACCGCCACCACCGCCGCCGCCCCGGTGCGCACCCTGCGCATCGATTTCGTCTCCGACGTGGCCTGCCCCTGGTGCGCGGTCGGCCTGGCCGGGCTCGAGCGGGCGCTGGAGCAGTTGCAGGGCAGCGTCGCGGCCGAGCTGCATTTCCAGCCGTTCGAGCTGAACCCGCAGATGCCGCCGGAGGGCGAGGACATGGTCGAGCACATCGGCCGCAAATACGGCTCGACGCCCGAGCAGCAGGCCGCATCGCGCGCGACCATCCGCGAGCGCGGCGCCTCGGTCGGCTTCGCCTTCCACCCGGCCGGGCGCGGGCGCATCTGGAACACCTTCGATGCGCACCGGCTGATCTACTGGGCCGGGCTGGAAGGGCGGCAGCAGGCGATGAAGAACGCGCTGCTGAAGGCCTACCACGGCGAGGCGCTGAACCCCGGCGACCCGGAGGTGCTGGTGGCCTGCGCGGTCGAGGCCGGGCTGGACCGGGACGGTGCCTGGGCGGTGGTGCACAGCGACGAATACGCCGACGAGGTGCGCGAGCGCGAGGCCTTCTACCAGCAGCACGGCATCACCGCGGTGCCTTCGGTGATCGTCGACAACCAGTACCTGATCCAGGGCGGGCAGCCGGCCGAGGCGTTCGTCGAGGCCCTGCGCAAGATCGCGGCCGGCTAGGGCCTCAGGCGGCGCGCTCGGCCCGGCCGGCGCGCGCCGGGGGCGGCGCCGGCGCGTTGTCCTCGGCCACCATCGCGCGCACGATGTCGACGAACGCCCGGGCCGAGGCCGACAGCGTGTGTGCCCGGCGCTTCACCAGCCGCAGCGGCCGGGCGATCACCGGCCCGTGCAGCGTGCGCGCCACCAGCCCGCGGCGCTCCGCCATGCCGCGCACGTTCGACGACACCACCGCGATGCCCAGGCCGGCGGCGGTCAGCTCGACCGCGGTGACATGGTTGCTGGTCTCGTAGGCCGGCTCCAGGGTTTCGCTCATCGACAGGAACACGCTCTCGGCCAGGGTGCGCGCCAGGCTGCCGGGCGCGCTCAGGATGATCGGCTGGCCCGGCAGGTCGCTCCAGCGCAGGCGCTTGCGTGCGGCCAGCGGGTGGTCGGCCACATGCACCCCCACCAGATGGTCGTGGCCGACCGCGATGCTCTCCAGTTCGCTGTTGTCGACCTCGGTGAAGCCCAGGGCGAAATCCACGTCGCGCGAGTAGATGCGGGCCACCTGCTCCTCGCGCACGCATTCGCGGAACACCACCGACACCTGCGGCCAGTCCTGCCGGAAGCGCGCCAGCGCGCCGGGCAGCATCGTCACCGCCAGCGAGGGCTGCAGCGCGAACACGATGCGCTGGCTCTGCCGGTCGACCAGCTCGCGGCTGTGGTGGAGGATGGCGTGCGCGTCCTGCAGCATGCGCTCGGCGATCGGCAGCAGGCCCTGGCCGGCCGGCGTGAGCGACAGGCTGCGGGTGGTGCGCTCGAACAGCTTCACGCCCACCCGCTCCTCCAGCTTGCGGATCAGGATGCTCATGCCGGCCTGGCTCAGCCCCATCTGGTCGGCCGCGCGCGAGAAGCCGCCGAGGCGCGCCACCCGCACGAACACGTCGAGCTGGTGCAGGTTCAGGTCCATGGCGGCCTATTCATAAAGATGCGTGAAAAAGGTATGACGCAACCCTATTTTACTTATCAATGAACGCCGCCTACAGTGGCCGCACACGGATGAACGAAGGCGCGCGATGGGCTTCACGGCGATCGAAAAAGTGATGGGCAGGGTGAGCCGCGACCCGGCCCACCGGGGCGGCGCGGCAGCCGGGACGCTGATGTTCCCGGAGCCCGATTTCACGATGATCCACGACGGCCTGGTGCGGGAAGCCAAGTCGACGCTCGACGCCATCGGCATCGACCGTATCCATGCGCCGGAGAAGACGATGGTGGTGAGCGACCACGACGTGCTCTACGGCAGCGCCCGCGCCGCCGAGCGCGGTGCCTACAACCGCAAGGCGGTCAAGCACTGGAACATCCGCAACTTCTACGACGCCGGCCAGGGCGGCCACGGCCACATCTTCCCGATGGAGAACGGCCTGGTGCTGCCCGGCATGTTCTATTTCGACAACGACACCCACGCCACCAACGCCGGCGCGGTGGGCGCCTTCGGCATGCGGGTCGGCAACGAGAT
>JAKONS010000106.1 GCA_022701845.1 Burkholderiaceae bacterium | reverse complement strand
GGCCAACTTGCACAACGCACGGCAAGCCACCCTGCAGCCACCCCCGACTAAAGAATTGCGATACGAAAGACGTTGCCGTTTTTCAGCACCGTCTTGTCGCCCAGCGCCAGCTCGAAATCGAACCGTTCGCCGTCCGGGCCCGACAGGAAATAGGGCTGCTCCGCGACGAGTTCGTTCGCAAGATCTTCATCGCAGCTGGCTTGCAGCGACCCCGGCACCGGAACGCGTGCGCGTCCGATTCCCAGCTTCCACGACGCCGGCGTTATTTCCACGTTGCGAAGACTGGCGATGAAAAGATCCGCTTGGTCGGGAGCAGCGCGCTCGCGCAAGAGTTTGTAGTTCAAGAATTTCCTCGAAATTGGTGTGCGGCCGGTGTGGCCGGATGTCCGAGCATGCTCCCGCGCACGCGGTGGCATCTCGACAAGGGCATGTTTTAACTGCTTCGCATAGTCGTACCGAATTTCGGTATCCACCATTGCTCACCTGTCTCTAAGATGCATGTATTCCCTGAGATGATGGGAGCATGGCAAAACGGAGACGGCAGGCGAACGGCCTGCAGGGCAGGGCGGCGGCGGCGGCGGTGGTGCGGCGCCTCGGTGCGGCGATGGCGCTCGGTATCGCGGGCATATCGCAGATTCCGGGGTGCAGCGTCACCCCGTTCGAGGCGAAGCCGGGCAATCCGGCGGTGGCGGTGGGCGAGCGAACGGCGGTGGCGGGCGATTTCAGCGCTTGCCCACAGCACTTTCCCGGGGCGGTGCCGGCGATTCCCTGGCCCGGCCGGCAGCGCGCGCTGTGCTTCGAGGCCTATGCGGTGCTGCATTCCGGCGAGAGCAAGACGCCGGTCTATACCGTCGAGCGCCTGACCCGCTCCAGCGTCGATGCCGCCAAGGGTGTGAAGCGGGTGGACCGCTTCTACCCGGAAGCGCGCCTGCCCGGCGCCGACCGCGCGCAGCTGGCCGACTATGCCGGCAGCGGCTTCGATCGCGGCCATATGGCGCCGGCCGGCGACATGCCGACCGATTCGGCCAAGGCGCAGTCGTTCTCGCTCGCCAACATGATTCCCCAGGCGCCGGAGCTCAACCAGCGCGGCTGGAGCGAGATCGAGCAATCGACCCGCAAATACGCTGAACGCGCGCCGGGCGAGGTGTTCGTCTTCACCGGCCCGGCGTTCGCGCAGCGGCCGAAAACCATCGGCCCCGGCAAGGTGTGGGTGCCCAGCCAGACCTGGAAGGTGGTCTACAGCCGCGGCGACCGCCGGGTGTGGGCCTACTGGCTCGACAACGTCGGCGGCAAGCAGAGCCTGAAGCCGATCAGCTATGGCGAGTTCACCCAGCGCTCGGGCATCCGGCTGCTGGCCGACGCCGGGCTGTAGGCCGGGCGCGGCCGGAAGCGGGCGAGGAGCAGGGCGCCGCCGCACAGCGCACGTCGCACAGGGCCATGGAATTCGGAACCCTCGAAATCTTTGTCGCCGCGGTGGAGGAGAAAAGCCTGTCGCGCGCCGCCGAGCGGGCCAGCCTGGTCACCTCCGCCGCCAGCAAGCGCATCTCCGAGCTGGAACGGCGCCTGGGCGTGCGGCTGCTGGAGCGGCACGGCCGCGGCGTATCGCCGACGCCGGCCGGCACGGTGCTGTACCGCCAGGCCAAGGCGATCCTGCGGCAGGTGGCGCAGGCGCGCACCTCGCTGGCCGCCTTCTCGGCCAGCGGGGTGCCGCAGATCCGGCTGGTGTCCAACTCGTCGACGGTGCAGCAGTTCCTGCCGCGGGAGATCAGCGCTTTCGCCCAGGTAGCGCCGGGCGCGCGGGTGGACCTGACCGAGGCCTTCAGCTACGACGTGGCCCGGCTGGTCGCCGACGGCGAGGCCGACATCGGCCTCTACCATGCCGCCCATCCGGCGGCCGGCGTGGTGTCGGCGCCCTACCGCAGCGACCTGGAGGCGCTGGTGGTGCCGCTGGGCCATCCGTTGGCCTCGCGCACCTCGCTGGCGCTCGACGATGCGCTGGATTACGACTTCCTCGGCTTCTTCCCGCGCCACAGCCTGGAAGAGTTCCTGCTGCTGGCCGGGCCCACGCTGTCGCGGCCGCTGCGGGTGCGCGCGCAGATCTCCAACCCCGAAGCGCGCTGCGGCCTGGTGCGTGAGGGGCTGGGCGTGGCGATCGTGCCGGCGGCCATCGCGCGTAACCATGCGGCGCGCATGGGGCTGGTGGTGATCCCGCTGACCGACGCCTGGGCGCACCGGCAGATCTGGGTCTGCGTGCGCAATGCCGACGGCCTGTCGGTGGCCGGCCGAGCCTTTCTCGCGCAGCTGAAAAGCCGGGCCGGCGAGCCGCCGCCCTGAGCCAGCGGGCTCCCGCGGGAAACGGAGCTTTTCCGAAAATTCATAGCAGGGGCTTGTCGTCTTCCTAGACTGGCGACTCACCGGCACGAGAGGCCGGACCGATCCATCAGGAGACAAAACCCGTGTCGAATCACCCCCCAACCCGGCGCGCCGCCCTGCGCGCCGTCGCCGCTGCCAGCCTGGCGAGCCCCGGTGTCGTTGCCCTTTTTTCGACGCTCTCCGGCCCCGCCCACGCCGCTGACGCATTCCCGGCGCGCCCGATCCGGGTGGTGGTGCCGTTCACCGCCGGCGGCGGCACCGATTTGGTGGCACGCACCCTGGGCGAGGGCATGGCGCGCGAGCTGGGCCAGCCGATCGTCATCGACAACAAGCCCGGCGGCGGCACGGTGATCGGCTCGGACACGGTGGCCAAGGCCGCAGCCGACGGCTACACCCTGCTGCTCACCACCTCGGCCCTGCCGATCAACGCCACGCTGGTCAAGAAGCTGCCCTACGACACGGTGCGCGATTTCGCCTCGGTGGCGCTGGTCTGCAAAGGCCCGAACGTGCTGGTGACCCGCCCCGACAGCCCCTACAAGACCATCGCCGACGTGATCCGCGAGGCCAAGGCCCGGCCGGGCAAGCTGACCTACGGCTCGTCGGGCAACGGCACCGCGGTGCATCTGGCCGGCGAGCTGTTCAAGAACCTGGCGGGCATCGACATCACCCATGTGCCCTACCGCGGCGCCGGCCCCGCCATGACCGACCTGCTCGGCGGACAGATCGATTTCGTCTTCGGCACGCCGGGCGGCACCGGCAAGTTCGTCGAGTCCGGAAAGATGCGCGCCGTCGCCATCACCTCGGCACAGCGCTCGGCGGTGTTCAGGGGCGTGCCCACCATCGCCGAGACGGTGCCCGGCTACGAGGCCGACGTCTGGTACGCCATCTATGCGCCGGGCGCCACGCCGCCGGACGTCGTCGCCCGGCTCAACGCCGCGGTGCGCAAGGCGGCCGCGGCGCCCGAGTTCCGCCAGCGGGTGGAGGGCGAGGGCCTGAGCGTGGCGGTCAACAGCCCGCAGGAGATGACCGCCTTCGAGCGCTCCGAGGAAGCACGCTGGCGCAAGGTCATCGTCGACGGCCGCATCACCACCGATTGAAGAACAACCCCTTTTCGACACCCCTTCCGACACCCATGACAGACACCCAGAAAAGACTCGCCGGCAAGATCGCCGTCATCGTCGGCGCCGGCCAGCAGCCGGGCGGCACGCCCGGAAACGGCCGCGCCACCGCCGAACGCTTCGCCGAAGAAGGCGCCACGCTGCTGCTCGTCGACATCAACCCGGCCTGGGCCGAGGACACCCTGGCCGCGGTGCAGGCCCTGGGCGCCACCGCCTCGATCTTCGTGGCCGACATCACCCGCGAGGAGGACTGCGCCGCGCTGATCGCCGCCTGCATCCAGCGCTACGGTCGCATCGACATCCTGCACAACAACGTCGGCCGCTCCAAGGGCGACCGCAAGACCGCCGACATGGACGCCGACATGTGGGACGCGATCATGCAGATGAACCTCAAGGGCATGTTCATGACCTGCAAGCACGCGCTGCCGCACATGGTGGCGCAGGGCGGGGGCAGCATCATCAACATCTCCTCGACCTCGTCGCTGTCGGGCCGGCCCACCGTCACCTACAAGACCAGCAAGGGCGCGGTCAACACGCTCACCCAGCACATCGCCTTCGAGAACGCCGCCCACGGGGTGCGCGCCAACGTGATCGTGCCGGGGCTGATCGACACGCCGATGGCGATCGAGCGCCGCGCCCAGGAGCGCGGGGTGGACCGCAGCGTGGTGCGCGCCGAGCGCGACAAGCTGGTGCCGATGGGTTTCATGGGCGATGCCCGCGACGTCGCCAACGCGGCGGTGTTCCTGGCCTCCGACGAGGCGCGCTACATCACCGGCGTGCTGCTGCCGGTCGACGGCGGCCTGCTGCTCAAGCGCGGCTGAAGCCCCCCAACCCAAGAGCCCAGGACTGCAGGACCCCAGGACCGAACCCATGCGCATCGCCCCCATCCCCACCGGCACCCGGCCGGAACTCGCCGCGCTCGAAGCCACCATCACCGCCCAGCGCGGCCGGGTGTCGCCGCTCTACCAGGTGCTGCTCAACAGCCCGCCGATGGCGGCCGGCTGGGAGCAGTTGCTGACCGCGGTGCGCCGCCGCAACTCGCTGCCGGAAGACGTGCGCGAGCTGGTCATCGTGCGGGTCGCGGTGCTCAACCGCGCCCGCTTCGAATACGACGCCCATGTGCCGATCGCGCTGAAGGCCGGCGCCAGCCAGGCCGCGATCGACGCCCTGGGCGACGCCGCCGCCATCGGCCCCGGCCTGTCCGACGCCGAGCGGGTGCTGATCGAGCTGACCGACGCGATGACCCGCGACCTCGACGTGCCCGACGACCTCTACCAGCGGGTGCGCGCGGTGTACGACGAGCAGCAGACGGTGGACGCGATGGTCACCATCGGCGCCTACAACATGGTGTCGCGCTTCCTGGTGGCGCTGCACATCGGCCACTGAGCCCCCGTTCCCATTCCCGACACGCGAGACACGAGACACTCCATGGACCACGATTTCCACTACAACCCCTCCGGCCGGCTCCAGGGCCGCGTCGCCTTCGTCAGCGGCGCCGGCTCGGTCGGCCCGGGCTGGGGCAACGGCCGCGCGATGGCGGTGCGCTTCGCCGAAGAGGGCGCCCTGGTGTATGCCACCGACCGCGACGCCGACCGGCTGAAGGAAACCGCCGAGCGGGTGGCCGCGGCCGGCGGCACCCTGGTCGGCGACAGCTGCGACGTCACCTCCAGCGCCTCGGTGGCGGCCGCGGTGGCGCGCTGCATCGAGCGCTTCGGCGCCATCGACGTGCTGGTCAACAACGTCGGCGGCTCGGCCAAGGGCGGCCCGGTGGAGATGACCGAGGAGGTGTGGCATACCCAGATCGACCACAACCTGACCAGCGTGTTCCTCGGCTGCAAGCATGTGCTGCCGCACATGGAGCGCCAGGGGCGCGGCGCCATCGTCAACATGTCGTCCACTTCCGGCCTGCGCTGGACCGGTTCGGCCCAGGTGGCCTATGCCGCCACCAAGGCGGCGGTGATCCAGATGTCGCGGGTGATGGCGGTGCAGTACGCCGGCCGCAACATCCGGGTCAACACCGTGGTGCCGGGCCAGCTGCACACGCCGATGGTCGAGGTGCGCCTGGCCGGCCAGCGCGCCGGCGGCGATGTCGAGGCGCTGCTGGCCGAGCGCCAGGCGCGCATTCCGCTGCCCTTCATGGGCGATGGCCGCGACAGCGCGGCGGCGGCGCTGTTCCTGGCGTCGGACGAGGCCCGGTTCATCACCGGCACCGAAATCATCGTCGACGGCGGCATGAGCGTGCGCTGCGGCTGAGACCGACGAACCGGAGCGCCACCATGCACCCCATTCCATCGCCGTTTTCCTCGCTGCCGCAGGCGGCCCGCATCGGCCGGCGCGGCCTGCTCGCCGCCGGCCTGGCGCCGCTGCTGGCCCCCGGCCTGGCCCGCGCCGCCGGCTACCCGGACAAGCCGATCAAAATCATCGTGCCCTATGTGCCCGGCGGCGGCGCCGACATCCTGGCGCGCTACATGGCGCAGATGCTGACCGGCCCGCTCGGCCAGTCGGTGATCGTCGACAACCGCGCCGGCGCCGGCGGCCTTATCGGCACCGACGTCGGGCTGGCGTCGCCCGCCGACGGCAGCGTGCTGACCCTCATCTCGTCGAGCTACACCGTCAACCCCAGCCTCTACAAGCTGAAGTACGACCCGGTGCGCGACATCACCCCGATCGGCCAGATGTCGGCCGGCCCGCTGCTGGTGGTGGTGAACCCGAAGTCGTCGATCCGCAGCATGGCCGACCTGGCCGCCGCGGCGCGCGCCCGGCCGGGACAGGTCAGCTATGCGTCGTCGGGGCAGGGCAGCGCGCTGCACCTGGCCGCCGAGCAGTTCGCCCGGCGCGCCGGGGTGCAGATGAACCACATTCCGTACAAGGGCGGCGGCGCGGCCCTGACCGATGTCATGAGCGGGCAGGTCGACACCTATTTCGCGGCCACCGCCAGCGCGCTGCCGCATGTCGAGGGCGGCAGGCTGCGCGCGCTGGCGGTGACCACCGCCGAGCGCATTCCCTCGCTGCCCGACGTGCCGACGGTGGC
>JAKONS010000076.1 GCA_022701845.1 Burkholderiaceae bacterium | reverse complement strand
AGCGGGGTGAGCTGCGCCAGATGGCGGGCGATGCGCCGCACATGCACCGTGACCAGCCCGTGGAACAGCGCCATCACCAGGCTGGCCAGCAGCAGCGACTGCAGGGCCTGGGTGGCGATGATGCCGAGCAGCGCGTCGCGCAGGCGGCGCTTGAGCTGGTCCTCGTCGCCCGACAGCACCAGCTCGCCGACCACCTCGCTGCGGCCGGGAAACGGCTCGTAGCGCAGGGTGGCGCGGTGCACCAGGGTGGTGGAGGACGCGGTCCAGCCCGGCCGCGTGCGCTCGAACACCAGCGGCGGGCCGACCGGCAGCCGCACCGAGATCAGCACCTCGCCCACCGAAGGCGCCTGCGACAGGATCTCGGCATAGGTGCCGATCTGGTCGCGGTCGAGGTCCCAGTTGGCCTTGGCCAGCGCGCCCTTGTACATGCGCTCGATCAGCGCCAGGTCGGCCTCCATCGCCTGCTTGCCGGCGCGCCAGGCCGACCAGGTCTGGAAGGCGGCCGCGGCCAGGGTGAACAGCAGGCAGAAGCCGAGGGTGGCGAGCATCAGCTGCTTGCCGAGCGAGCGGTGCCGGCGCTTCTCGGCCGCCATGCTGGCGCCCCGGTCTGCCGTCGAATTCCGCGAAGCGCCGCCTGACATCAATGGATCGCGCGCTGGCGCTCCGGTAGTTCATCCATCGCCGCAGGGTAACCGGTGGCGCGCTTCGTGTCAGATTTGTCAACTTTGCCCATACGCCTCCAGGCCCAGCGCCACCACCGCCGCCACTTCCGGCCCGACGCTGGAGCGGAACTCGGCCTCGGCCCGCGCCACCGCCCGCCGGAACGCCTCCCGCCAGGCATGGCCGGTGGGGGTGAACACCACCCGCCGCGCCCGGGCGTCGCGCCCGTCGGCCTCGCGCCGCACCAGGCCCCAGGCCTCGCACTGGTCGACCAGCGTGCCCATCGCCTGCTTGCTCATGCCGGCAGCGTCGGCCAGCGTGGTCAGGCGCGAGCCCTGCAGCGCCAGATGCCGGGTGATGTGGATGTGCGCCGCGCTCACCTGCGCGCGGGCGGCCAGGTTCGACAGCGCCAGCGGCACCTCGTCGTCCTGCGCCATCAGGGCCAGCACCCGGGCGTCGAAGCGGCGCATCGCATGGCCGAGCAGACGGCCCAGGTGCGCCTCGCGCCAGCGGTCGTCCTGGGCCGCGGGCGGCGGCGTCGCGTCGTCCCGGCTGCTGTCCGGTGGGTTGGGTTCGGCCACGTCGATCGGTCTCCGCTGGTCTGGGGTGCGCACCATTCTCGTCAAGGCGCGCGCCGCTGCGCAAGCTGCGGCGGGCAAGCGGTTACCGGCACCGCCGCGACGGATGGAAGAATCGTTTGCAGCCCGTCCGGGGCTCGCGATCTTTCCACCGCCATTGAAAAAGGATGTTCGATGACCTTGCGCACCGTTCGCCACACCGGCCCCACCCGCTCCGCTCGTCTTTCCGCCGCCCGCTTCCTCACCCGCCTGGCCGCCGTGGCCGCACTCGGCGGCGCCGCCGTCGTGGCCGCGCAGGCCGCACCGGCCAACTACCAGGTCGATCCGACGCACACCTTCGCCACCTTCGGCGTGCGGCATTTCGGCACCTCCACCATGCGCGGCCGCTTCGACAAGACCGAGGGCTCGGTGATGCTCGACCTGGCTGCCAAGAAGGGCAGCGCCGACATCACCATCGCCATCGATTCGGTCTCCACCGGCGTGGCGGAACTCGACGGCCACCTGAAGAAGGACGATTTCTTCAACACCGGCAAATACCCCACCGCGCGTTTCGTCAGCAGCGCTTTCGTCTTCGCCGGCGCCAAGCCGACCGCGGTCACCGGCCAGCTGACGATGCTCGGCCAGACCCATCCGGTGAAGCTGAAGGTGACCAACTTCCGCTGCTACGACAACCCGATGGTGAAGAAGGAAGTCTGCGGCGGCGACCTGGAGGCCACCATCAAGCGCAGCGTCTGGGGCATGACCTCGAACGCGCCGTTCGTGGGCGACGACATCCAGCTGTCGATCCAGGTGGAGGCGGTGCGGCAGTAAGGCGGCAACGGCGGCACGCCCTTGCTGCCGCCGCCGCCGCTCACTGCGCGTCGGCCTGCGCCTCGGGTGCGGCCTGCGCGAAGGCCGGCAGGCGCGCCAGGTGCGCGTCGATGCGCAGGATGGTCGGGTAGGCGTCCAGCGGCAGCGCGAAGCGGCGCGCGTTGAACACCTGCGGCACCAGGCAGCAGTCGGCGACGGTGGGCGTGTCGCCGTGGCAGCAGGCGCCGGTGTTGGCATCGCGCGCCAGCCGGGTTTCCAGGGCGCCGAAGCCCTCGGCGATCCAGTGGGCGATCCAGGCCTGCTTCTGCGCGGCGTCGATGCCCAGCGTGCCCTCCAGGTACTGCAGCACCCGCAGGTTGTTGAGCGGGTGGATGTCGCAGGCCACCGCCGCCGCCAGCGCCCGCACCCGGCCGCGCCCGGCGGCATCGGCCGGCAGCAGGGCCGGTTGCGGGAAGCGCTCCTCCAGGTATTCCAGGATGGCCAGCGACTGGCCCAGCACGGTGTCGCCGTCGCACAGCGTGGGCACCAGTTTTTCCGGATTCAGCGCCGCATAGGCCGGCTGGCGCTGCTCGCCGCCGTTGCGCACCAGGTGCACCGGGATCGATGCGTAGTCCAGGCCCTTGAGGCCCAGCGCGATGCGCACCCGGTAGGCCGCCGAGCTGCGGAAATAGCCGTGCAGCGCCAGGCTCATGCGGCATGCGCCCGCGCCGGCAGCACCGTGCCGCGGCATTCGCCGAAACCGATGCGGCGCTGGCCGTCGCGCTGGCAGTACGCCTTCAGGACCACCGTGTCGCCGTCTTCCAGGAAGCTGCGGGTCTCGCCGTTCGACAGGGTGATCGGCGTCTTGCCGCTGCCGCTCAGCTCCAGCAGCGAGCCGCCCTGCTCGGGGCGCGGGCCCGACAGCGTGCCGGTGCCGAGCAGGTCGCCCGGCATCAGGTTGCAGCCGTTGACCGTGTGGTGCGCCACCAGCTGAGCCATCGTCCAGTAGGCGTCGGCATAGTTGGAGGTCGACAGGCGGTCGCCCGCGAAGCCGGCCTCGCACATGCGGGCGGTCTGCAGCCATACCTCCAGTGCGATGTCGAGGGCGCCGGCGTCGCGGTTGGCGGCCGAATCCAGGTAGGGCAGCGGCGCCGGGTCGCCCGCGGGCCGGGTGAAGGCCTTGCGGAACGGCGCCAGCGCTTCCAGCGTCACCACCCAGGGCGACAGCGTGCTGGCGAAGTTCTTCGACAGGAACGGGCCGAGCGGCTGGTATTCCCAGCCCTGGATGTCGCGCGCGCTCCAGTCGTTGAACAGCGCCAGGCCGAACACATGGTCTTCGGCCGCGTCGATGGCGATCGGCTCGCCCGCCGCGTTGGGCTGCGACACCAGCACGCCCAGCTCCAGCTCGTAGTCGAGCCGGCGGCAGGGGCCGAGCGCCGGCACGTCGGCGGTCGGCGCCTTGGTCTGGCCGCAGGGGCGCGGAAACGACTGGCCGCTGACGCCGATCGAGGAGGCCCGGCCGTGGTAGCCGATCGGCACGTATTTGTAGTTGGGCAGCAGCGGCGCGTCGGGCCGGAACTGCTTGCCGATGGTGGTGGCGTGGTGGATGCTGGTGTAGAAGTCGGTGTAGTCGCCGATGCGCGCCGGCAGGGCCATCTCGGCCTGCGACTGCGCCAGCAGGCAGCGCTGCCAGGCGGCGCGGGCGGCCTCCGGCGCATCGTCGCGCAGGCCCGCGCTCAGCGCCCGGCGCAGGGCGCGGCGGGCGTCGGCGCCGCGGCGCATCAGGGCGTTCAGGCTGCCGTCCTCGGTGCCGGCGATGGCCGCCGCCGCCTCGGGCGCCAGCAGGCCGGCGTCGCGCAATGCGAGCAGGTCGACGATGCGGTCGCCGATGGCGGCACCCGGGCGGAAGGCCTCGGCGCTGCCGGCGCGGCGGAAGATGCCGAGCGGCAGGTTCTGCAGCGGGAAGTCGGTGCCGTCGGTGTTGGCGGTCTCGACCCAGCTGCGCAGGCCGGCGTCGGTGGTGGTGTCTGTGTGGATGTCGTTCATGTCGCTCGTGTCTCGTCGTCGGAATGGTCGGCCAGCCCCTGCCAGCAGTCGGGATAGTTCGGGTCGAGCGCGCCGCCGTCGAGGGCGAAGGCGGTGGGCACGAAGCGGTAGCGGCTCTCGAACATGAAGGCCAGGGTGCCGTCGAGCTTGTGCGGCTGCAGGGTGCTGCCGGTAGCGCGCTCGAAGCTTTCCTCGTCCGGGCCGTGCGGCACCATGCAGTTGTGCAGGCTGGCGCCGCCGGGCTTGAAGCCCTCGGGCTTGGCGTCGTACTGGCCGTACACCAGCCCCATGAACTCGCTCATCAGGTTGCGGTGGTACCAGGGCGGACGGAAGGTGTCCTCCATCACCAGCCAGCGCGGCGGGAAGATCACGAAGTCGCAGTTGGCGGTGCCGGGCGTGTCGCTGGGCGAGGTCAGCACGGTGAAGATCGACGGATCGGGATGGTCGAAGCTGATCGAGCCGATCACCATGAAATTCGCGGTGTCGTACTTGTAGGGCGCCAGGTTGCCGTGCCAGGCCACCACGTCGAACGGGGTGTGCGCCATCTCGGCCTGCCACAGCCGGCCGCCGAATTTCTTGACCATGTCGTAGCGGCCGGGCGCGGCTTCGGTGGCGGCCACCGGCACCAGGAAGTCGCGCGGCGCGGCCAGGCCGTTGGCGCCGATCGGGCCCAGCTCGGGCAGGCGGAACGGCGCGCCGTAGTTCTCGCAGACATAACCGCGCGACGGCCCGTCGGGCAGGCCGACCTTGAAGGCGACGCCGCGCGGCACCACCGCGAATTCGCCCGGGCGCACCGACAGCACGCCCATCTCGGTGGTCAGCAGGATGCGGCCCTGCTGCGGCAGCAGCAGCATCTCGCCGTCGGCGTTGACCAGCGCGCGCCGCTCCATCGAGCGGTTGGCCAGCCACACCAGCGAGGCCATGCCGGCCTGGGTCTCCACATCGCCGTTGGCCGCCAGGGTGCGCAGACCGTCGATGAAATCGGTCGGCGCCTCGGGCAGGGGGAACGGGTTCCAGCGCATCGGGTCGGGCGCCATGGCGGCGCCGCCGGCCGCGCCGCTGGTCCACAGCGGCTGCGCATAGGGCCGGTAGCGGCCGGTCACCACCGAGGGCTGGCGGCGGTACAGCCAGCTGCGCAGGTTCTCGTGGCGCGGCGCGGTGAAGGCGCTGCCGGAGATCTGCTCGGGGTAGAGCGCCAGCGGCGGCTTCTGCGGGCTGTTGCGGCCGCGCGGCAGGGCGCCGGGCAGCGATTCGGTCTCGAACTGGCTGCCGAAGCCGTGCAGGTAGGCGGGCTGCGGCGTGCCGTCGTTGGCGTCGTCTCGAATGTCGTCTCGTGTCATCGTTTTTTGCTTCCCCGGTGGGCCCGGCGGGCCGGTGGATCAGGTCGTGGCGGCGCGGTGGTGGTGGG
Source organism: Burkholderiaceae bacterium (assembly GCA_022701845.1). The sequence continues at coordinate 6,328 of JAKONS010000076.1, read as the reverse complement.
CGCCGTCGCCGCGGGTGAGCACCCGGTCGGTCGCCAGCACGGTACCCGGTTCGTGCTCGGGCTGGCCCTCGATCGCGGCATAGACCGGCGCGAAGTCGATGGCGGCCAGCCCGAGCACGCTCTCCAGGCTGTCGACGACGAAATACGTCTCCTGGAAATCGTCGATGCGATAGCGGGTGCGCATCACCCGCGCCAGGTCGAAACCGATGCGGTGCGGCGAGGGCGAATCGAGCGCGAACACGCTCTCGGTGAACGAGCTGGCGATGCCCGCGCCGTAGATGCGCAGGCCGTCCTTCTGCTGCACCAGGCCGAATTCGACCGTATACCAGTACACCCGCGCCAGCTGGTCCAGCACGCCCAGCTGCTGCGCCCGCAAACCGCCCTGGCCATAGGCCTGGATGAAGTCGGCGATGGCCGGGTTCATCAGCATCGGCACATGGCCGAACACGTCGTGGAACACGTCGGGCTCTTCCAGGTAGTCGAGCTGGTGCGGCTGGCGGATGAAGCGGCCGGCGGGAAAGCGCCGGTGCGCCAGGTGGTCGAAGAAGACGTCGTCCGGCACCAGGCCCGGCACCGCCACGATCTGCCAGCCGGTGCGCTGCATCAGGCTGTCGCTCAGGCGGCGGAAATCCGGGATCTCGTCGGCGCCCATCGGCAGCCGGCGCATGCCGTCGATGAAGGCGTCGCAGGCGCGGCCCTGCAGCATCCGGGTCTGCCGCTCGAACAGCGTCTTCCAGGTGGCGTGTTCGGCGGCGGTGTAGTCGCTCCAGCCCTGGTCGACGGTCCAGTCGGGCCGCTCCGGGCGGAACACCTCGCCTGCGGCCAGGCCGTGTTTGTCGCTCATGTGTCGCTCATGTCGGCGCCCGGCGGCTTCAGGCGGTCTGCAGCACGCCGCGCTCGATCTGGTCGCGCTCCAGCGACTCGAACAGCGCCTTGAAGTTGCCCTCGCCGAAGCCTTCGCGGTAGTCGCCCTTGCGCTGGATGAACTCGAAGAACACCGGGCCCAGCACGGTGCCGGAGAAGATCTGCAGCAGCAGGCGGCGGCTGCCGTCCTCGGTGGTGCCGTCGAGCAGGATGCCGCGCGCCTGCAGCTCGGCCGGGTCCTCGCCGTGGCCGGGCAGGCGGCCGTCGAGCATCTGGTAGTAGGTGGCGGGCGGCGCCTTCATCATCGGCACGCCGGCCGCGCGCAGGCTGTCGACGCTGGCGAACAGGTCGTCGCTGAGCAGCGCGATGTGCTGGATGCCCTCGCCGTTGAAGGCCATCAGGTATTCCTCGATCTGGCCGGCGCCCTTGGAGGATTCCTCGTTCAGCGGGATGCGGATCATGCCGTCGGGCGCGGTCATCGCCTTCGACGTCAGGCCGGTGTATTCGCCCTTGATGTCGAAGTACCGGATCTCCCGGAAATTGAAGAACTTCTCGTAGAACGCGGCCCAGTACGCCATGCGGCCGCGGTAGACGTTGTGGGTCAGGTGGTCGACGATCTTGAAGCCGTGGCCGACCGGCTTGCGGTCGACACCCTCGATGAATTCGAAGTCGATGTCGTAGATCGACTTGCCTTCCTCGAAGCGGTCGATCAGGTAGAGCGGCGCGCCGCCGATGCCCTTGATCGCCGGCAGCCGCAGCTCCATCGGGCCGGTCTGCACATCGACCGGCTGGGCGCCGAGTTCGATGGCGCGGGCATAGGCCTTGTGGGCGTCCTTCACCCGGAAGGCCATGCCGCAGGCGCAGGGGCCGTGCTCGGCGGCGAAATAGGCGGCGGGGCTCTTGGCCTCGCGGTTGACGATGAAATTGATGTCGCCCTGGCGGTACAGGTCGACATCCTTCGAGCGGTGGTGCGCCACCCGGACGAAGCCCATGGCTTCGAGCACCGGCTCCAGCACGCCGGGGGTGGGCGATGCGAACTCGACGAACTCGAAGCCCATCAGGCCCATGGGATTGTCGAACAGGTCAGCCATGATGATTTCCAGTCTTGGTGGGGGGTATCACGCCATCCTAGTGAGGGCAGGCCGCAGGTTTCCTGCGAACTGGGGCGTCATTTTTGCGCTTTGCGCAGCTTTCGTGCGTAATTCGGCCGATGGACGAATCAAACAGCCTGGACCCCATCGATCTTCGCGTGCTTCGCGCGCTGCAGGCCAACGGCCGCGCCACCTTCGACGAGCTGGCGCAGCTGGTGTCGCTGTCGCCCTCGGCCACCCTGCGCCGGGTGCGGCGGCTGGAGGAAGAAGGCTTCATCGACCGCTATGCCGCGCTGGTCAACCCGAGCAAGGTCGGGCTCAAGCTCACCGCCTACATCAACGTGCGGTTGGAAAAACACCGCGAAGTGGGCCGGCGCGGCCCGGCCGACGAGTTCGGCGCGGCGGTGCAGACCTGGCCGGAGGTGGTCGACTGCACCGCGCTCACCGGCGAGATGGACTACCTGATGCGGGTGGTGGTGACCGACATGGAGCACTACTCGCGCTTCGTGATGGAGACGCTGCTGCGCCATCCGAGCGTGCAGGACTGCAAGTCGAGCTTCGTGCTGGCGCAGGTGAAAACCACCACCGCGCTGCCGTTCTGAAGCGTCGAATCCAGGGGGCGGAAATGGTCAGCCAAACTGACCATAAAAAGCGGTTTTTCGAAAGTACTCGGCCGTAGAATACTGGTCAGGCATCCAGGCTGTGCATCTACACAGCCGGAGCAAACCCTTTCAAGTCGTTGATCCACCGGAGAATTTCATGGACGCCAAGACCACCGCCGCCAATGCCGCCGCCGCCGCCGAAAAATCCAAGGCGCTGCAGGCAGCCCTCGCCCAGATCGAAAAGCAGTTCGGCAAGGGCACCATCATGCGACTGGGCGAAGGCGAAACCGTCGCCGACATCCAGGTCATTTCCACCGGCTCGCTCGGCCTCGACGTCGCCCTCGGCGTCGGCGGCCTGCCGCGCGGCCGGGTGATCGAGATCTACGGACCGGAATCCTCCGGCAAGACCACGCTCACCCTGCAGGTCATCGCCGAGATGCAGAAGCAGGCCGGCACCTGCGCCTTCGTCGACGCCGAGCATGCGCTCGACACCCAGTACGCCCAGAAGCTCGGCGTCAACCTGCAGGATCTGCTGATCTCGCAGCCCGACACCGGCGAGCAGGCGCTCGAGATCGTCGACAGCCTGGTGCGCTCCGGCGCGGTCGACCTGATCGTGGTCGACTCGGTCGCGGCGCTCACGCCCAAGGCCGAAATCGAAGGCGAGATGGGCGACAGCCTGCCCGGCCTGCAGGCCCGACTGATGAGCCAGGCGCTGCGCAAGCTCACCGCCACCATCAAGAAGACCAACTGCATGGTGATCTTCATCAACCAGATCCGCATGAAGATCGGCGTGATGTTCGGCTCGCCGGAAACCACCACCGGCGGCAACGCGCTGAAGTTCTACGCCTCGGTGCGCCTGGACATCCGCCGCATCGGCACCATCAAGCGCGGCGAGGAAGTCGTCGGCAACGAGACCAAGGTGAAGGTGGTGAAGAACAAGGTCGCCGCACCGTTCAAGACGGCCGAGTTCGACATCATGTTCGGCGAGGGCATCAGCCGCGAGGGCGAGATCATCGACAAGGGCGTCGAGGCCAAGGTGATCGAGAAGTCCGGCGCCTGGTACGCCTACCAGGGCGAGAAGATCGGCCAGGGCCGCGACAACACCCGCGAGTTCCTGCGCGAGAACAAGGCGCTGGCCCGCGAGATCGAGAACAAGGTGCGCGAGAGCCTGGGCGTGTCGGTGCTGCCGGCCGAACTGGAAGCCGCGGCGGCCGCCACCGCCGAAGCCTAAGCCTCCCGGCGCGTGGCCTTCGGCAAGCTGTCCATCAAGGGGCGCGCGCTGCGCTACCTGTCGCAGCGCGAGCATTCACGCGTCGAGCTGCAGCGCAAGCTGGCGCCGCACGAGGAAACGCCCGGCGAGATCGACGCCGCGCTCGACGAGCTAGCCGACAAGGGCTTTCTCAGCGACGCGCGCTATGTCGATTCGGTGCTGCACCGCCGGGCCGGCCGGCTGGGCGCGGCGCGCATCCGCCAGGAGCTGCAGCAGCGCGGCGTGGCGCCGGAAGCGGTGGCCGAGGCGGTGGCCCGGCTGCAGGGCACCGAACTGGCCCGGGCGCGCGAAGTGTGGGCGCGGCGTTTCGACGCGCCGCCGGCCGATGCCGCCGAGCGTGGGCGGCAGGGCCGCTTCCTGATGGCCCGCGGCTTCGGCTCGGGCGTGGTCTGGCGGGTGCTGGCCAGCGCCGGTCAGGAGCCCGAAGACTCCGAGGAGCCTGGGGCATCCGGGGCGTTCGACGATGCCGACGATTCGACCGGCGCACCGGGCGCCGACTGATCCGGCTTCGGCCGCCAGCCGATGAACTGCGGCGCCACCCGGGCGATCACCGGGCCGTCGAAATCCCAGCCCAGGCACTGGCCCATGTGGTGCGCGGGCCGGTTGCCCGGATACGCCGGCGCCCCGCTCGCACGGCGCTGCCGCGACTGGTAGGGGCCGATCGTCTGGAACGCCACCGTGGCCATCGCCGACAGCAGCTCGCGCAGATGGGTGCAGCCGGCCACGCCGCCCATGGCGGTGTTCACCGCGCGCCGCCAGCCGGGGCCGATCTGCGCACCGACCAGGCCGTCCATCGGCAGCGACGCCGGCTTGCATTCGGCGAACGGCGTGGCGGGCATGGCGGCCACCGCCGCGCGCACCACCATCGCGTCGTCGATGGTCAGGCGGATCAGCATGTGGTGCCAGGCGTCGCCGGCCTTGCGCGGGTGGATCGACGACGAGGTGGAGTCGTAGGTCTTGGTGTCGAGCAGCTCGCCGTCCAGGTCCCACAGCCCGTCGGCGCGCCGGTAGCCCCGGGTGGTGGTGCGGCGGGTGTGGATGTGTTCGCGCTCGGCCGGCGGCGGCAGCTCCAGCAGCGGGGTGGCCGGTGTCGGCGGCAGTGTCGGTGTCGGGAGGGTGGCGTTCATCGTGGATTCGGATGCTTCGAGGTTGTCGGGCTGGGCCGGGGCGGCGCTCGGCGTCACCGGTTGGCTTCCAGCGCCAGGTAGGGCCCCAGGTCGGCGCGGGCCTCGGCTTCCAGCAGCCCCAGCGTCACCGCCACGCCGCCGTCGCGCAGCAGCGCGATGCCCTGGCCGTCGTTGCGCGGATCGGGGTCGAGCATCGCCACGAACACGGTGCGCACGCCGCGCTCGACCAGCGTGCGGGCGCACGACGGGGTGCGGCCGTGGAACGCGCAGGGCTCCAGGGTGACGAAGGCGGTCACGTCGTCCAGTGCGCCGTCGGCCGGGCCGAGCTGCGCCAGCGCGCCGGCTTCCGCATGCGGGTTGCCCGGCGGCTGGGTGTGGCCGCGCGCCACGATGCGCCCGCCGCGCACCAGCACGCAGCCGACCGGCGGATTGGGCAGGCAGGCGGGCAGCGCGCGCCGGCCCTCGGCCAGGGCGGCCTGCATGAAGAAGGTGGCGGAAGCGGTGTCCATGGCGCACGAGCCTACCAGCCATAGGGGTTACTCCGCATGGCCCGATGCCGGCAGGGGAATGGCACCAGCCGCTAACCTCGCCGCAGCCTATGCAAGTGCCCGAATTGCCTGAAGTGCCCGAAGCGGCCCTCGTCGCCGCCCCGACCATCGGTCGGGCCCATGCCCGCCGCCTGCGCGACGTCTACCGCTCGGCCGGCTGGCCCTGCCAGGACCTGATCGAGGTCGAGCTGCTGGCCGCCGGCCTGCTGCAGCAGGTGCACGACCTGCAGGGCCGGACCTCGATGCGGGTCACGCCGCCGGGTCTGGCGCTGATGGCCACTACCCTGGCGCGCAACCGCGCCGCGCTGTCGGCGCACCAGGCGCTGGAGGACCAGGTGGCGCGGTCGATGCAGCGCGCCGGGCGCATCGTCTGGCGCGGCCTGGCGCTGCGGGCGCAGGTGCCGTGCGGCCCGCCCGCGCTGCCGGCGGCGCCGTCCGCGGCACTGGCGGCGATGCTCGCTGCCGACAGCGGGTTCGAGGGCATCGAGCAGGCGATGGAAGACGCCGACGCGCCGGCACCCTCGCGCTGGTGCATCGCCAAGCCCGACGTCTTCTCGATCCGCAACACCTCGGTCGAGGCCTACCTCGCGCCGGTGGTGCACGAGATCAAGGTGCGCCGCTCCGATCTGCTGTCGGACCTGCGCAACCCGGCCAAGCGCGCTGCCTACCTCGATGTCAGCAGCGAATGCTGGTACGTGCTGGGGCGCGACGGCAAGGGCCGCCCGATCGGCGAGCCCGACGAGATTCCCGCGACCTGCGGCGTGATGCTGGCCGAAGGCCCGGCGGAATCGCCGCGGCTGGTGGTGGCGCGGCCGGCGCCGCGGCG
>JAKONS010000073.1 GCA_022701845.1 Burkholderiaceae bacterium | reverse complement strand
TGTCTTCTTCCTTCCTCGACACTGCCGGTCCTGCCGCCACGCCGCAGCCGATCGATATCGCCCACCCCCTGCCGCGCCGGTCGCGCCAGGCCCGGGTGGCCTGGGGCCATCGCGTGGTCACCGTGGGTGCCGACGCACCGGTGCGGGTGCAGTCGATGACCAACACCGATACCGTGGACGCGGTCGGCACCGCCATCCAGGTCAAGGAACTGGCCATCGCCGGCTCGGAGATGGTGCGCATCACCGTCAACACGCCGGAGGCCGCGGCGCAGGTGCCCTATATCCGCGAGCAGCTCGATCGCATGGGCATCGATGTGCCCCTGATCGGCGATTTCCACTACAACGGCCATCGGCTCCTCACCGATTACCCGGACTGCGCGCAGGCCCTGTCGAAGTACCGCATCAACCCCGGCAACGTCGGCAAGGGCGACAAGCACGACAAGCAGTTCGGCCAGATGATCGAAGCGGCCCTGCGCTGGGACAAGCCGGTGCGCATCGGCGTGAACTGGGGCAGCCTCGACCAGGAACTGCTGGCGTCGCTGATGGACGAGAACAGCCGCCGCTCCAGGCCCTGGGAAGCGCGGCAGGTGATGTACGAGGCGCTCATCACCTCGGCCATCGATTCGGCCCGGCTGGCCGAGCGCATGGGCATGGACGGCAGCCAGGTCATCCTGTCGTGCAAGGTCAGCGGCGTGCGTGATCTGGTTTCGGTGTATCGCGAGCTCGCGCGGCGCTGCGATTACCCCCTGCACCTGGGGCTGACCGAGGCCGGCATGGGCACCAAGGGCACCGTCGCGTCGGCCACCGCGCTGGCGCTGCTGCTGCAGGAAGGCATCGGCGACACCATCCGGGTATCGCTCACGCCGCAGCCGGGCGAGGCGCGCACCCAGGAAGTGGTGATCGCCAACGAAATCCTGCAGTCGCTGGGCTTGCGGGTGTTCGTGCCCAGCGTCACCGCCTGCCCGGGCTGTGGCCGCACCACCAGCAGCACCTTCCAGGAACTGGCCAAACAGATCGACGATTTCCTGCGCATGCAGATGCCGGTGTGGCGCAAGACCTACCCGGGCGTGGAAGGTCTCAAGGTGGCGGTGATGGGCTGCATCGTCAACGGTCCGGGCGAGAGCAAGCATGCCGATATCGGCATCAGCCTGCCGGGTACCGGCGAAGCGCCGGCGGCGCCGGTCTTCATCGACGGCGAAAAGGCGCTGACCCTGCGCGGGGAAAACATCGCCGCCGAATTCCAGCAACTGGTCGAACGCTACATCGAACAACGCTTCGGCAATCCCGCCACCGTGGCGGCCGCCTGATCGCATCTCCTATGGCTGACAACGACAAGGCCGCAGTCGCGGCGAGCGCCTCCGTGGGCAAGGTTTCCCGCCTGGCGGGCGTGAAAGGCATGAACGACATCCTGCCGCCGGATTCCGCGCGCTGGGAATGGCTGGAAGACAAGGTGCGCGGCCTGATGGCGCGCTACGCCTTCCGCAACATCCGCACGCCGATCGTCGAGCCGACCGCGCTGTTCGTGCGCGGTACCGGTCAGACCACCGACATCGTCGAGAAGGAGATGTATTCCTTCCAGGACCGGCTCAACCACGAAGAGCTGACCTTGCGCCCGGAGAACACGCCCGGCGTGGTGCGCGCGGCGATCGAGCACAACCTCACCTACGACGGCGGCAAGCGGCTCTACTACATGGGCCCGATGTTCCGGCACGAGCGTCCCCAGCGCGGACGCTATCGGCAGTTCTATCAGCTGGGGGTGGAAGCCCTCGGCTTCGCCGGCCCGGAGATGGACGCCGAGGTGATGCTGCTGGTGCACACGCTGTTCCAGGAGCTCGGCCTGAAGAACGTGCGGGTCGAACTCAACAGCCTGGGCGTGCCCGCCGAACGCCAGGCGCACCGCGCCGCGCTGATCAGCCATTTCGAGGCACACGCCGACCTGCTCGACGAGGATGCGCGCCGACGCCTGCTGACCAACCCGCTGCGTATTCTCGACACCAAGAATCCCGCGATGCAGGAGATGGTCGGCCGGGCGCCGCAGTTGCTCGATTACCTGGGCGACGCGTCGCGCCGGCACCTCGAAACGGTGCAGCAGCTGCTGACCGCCTGCGGCGTCCCGTGGACCGTCAACCCGCGGCTGGTGCGCGGGCTGGATTACTACTCGCACACCGTGTTCGAGTTCATCACCGACGAGCTGGGCGCCCAGGGCACGCTCTGCGGCGGCGGTCGCTACGACGGATTGTTCGAGTTGCTCGGCGGCAAGCCGACGCCGGCGGTCGGTTGGGGTATGGGCATCGAGCGGGTGCTGGAACTGCTGCAGTCCCAGCAGGCCGCGCTGGCGGTGCCGGTGCCGGATATCTACGCCGTCATCCCCGACGCTGTGAGCCTGCCGCAGGTGGTGCCGGTACTGCAGGCGCTGCGGGCGGCTGGCGTGTCGGTGCAGATGCATGCCGGCGCCGGCGAAGGCATGGGCAGCTTCAAATCGCAATTCAAGAAGGCCGATGCCAGCGGCGCATTCTTCGCGCTGGTCTTCGGCGCAGACGAGCTGGCCCGCGGCGAAGTCACTGTCAAGGCCCTGCGCGACGGCTCCGGCGCCCAGCGACTGGAGCGCCTGGACGCGATCGGCTCATGGGGCGCAAGCCTACAATCGCGCGCCTGATCCGCGCCGCGCCACCACGCAACCCACCGCCTTTCCAAGCACTACATGGCCATTCATCTCGACCTCGAAGAACAAGAACAGCTCGACCAGATCAAACATCTGTGGGATCGCTGGGGCACGCTGATCACCGGCATCGTCGTGGTGCTCGCCCTCGGGTTCGCTGGTTGGAACCTCTACAACTTCTGGGATCGTCGCCAGGCGGGACAGTCCGCGGTGCTGTACGACGAGGTCGAGCGCGCGGTGCAGGCCGGCGATGCCGGTCGCGCAGAGCGTGCGTTCCAGGACATCCGCGATCGTTTCGGCCGTACCGTGTTCGCGCAGCAGGCGGGCCTCTCGGCCGCCAAGGTGATGCTCGACAAAGGCAACCGTGACGGCGCCAAGGCTGCATTGGCCTGGGTGGCCGACAGCGGGCGCGACGAGGGCCTGCAAGCCATCGCACGTCTGCGTACCGCTGCCGTGTTGCTCGAAGCGAAGTCGTACGACGAGGCCTTGAAGCAGCTCGACAAGACGATGCCCGCGTCGTTCGAGCCGCTGGCATCCGACCGCAAGGGCGATGTGTTGGCGCTGCAAGGCAAAACCAAGGAAGCGGCATCCGCCTATACCGCGGCCTGGAAGGCGCTCGATGCGCAAGCCGAATACCGCCGGCTGGTCGAAATCAAACTCAACGCGCTCGGCATCGATCCGCGCGCGTCCGGCACGGAGGCCGCCTCGTGATCCGCACTCGCACCTTGTTCTCGCTGCGTACCCTGGTTCTGTCGACCGGCGTCGCCGCCCTGCTGGCGATGGGCGGTTGCTCGATGCTGCCGTCTTCGTTGCGGTCGATGCCCCTGTTCGGCGGCACGCCGCCGCCCAAACCGGCCGAGCTCGGTCCGAATGTGGTGAAGGTGGCGGTGCGCCAGGCATGGTCCGGCCAGATCGGCGCTGCGGGTGCCTTCTCGTTGGTGCCGCAGGTGAATGGCGACAACGTCGCACTCGCTGCCGACAACGGAACCGTGGTGATGCTGGACGCCCGCAGCGGGCGTGAAGTCTGGCGCGCCAGCGCGGGCGCACCGCTGTCGGCCGGGGTGGGCGGCGACGGAAACGTGACCTCCGTGGTCACCCGCAACAACGAACTGGTCAGCTTCATCGGTGGTCGCGAGGCATGGCGCCAGCCCTTGCCGGCCGAAGTATTCACTGCTCCATTCGTCGCTGGCGAGCGGGTTTTTGTGCTCGCCGCCGACCGTTCCGTCCTGGCTTTCGACGGCAAGACCGGTCGCAAGCTCTGGCAGCAGCAACGTTCCGGCGAGCCGCTGGTGCTTCGCCACGGCGGCGTTCTGCTGGCCGTCGGCGACACCCTGGTCGCGGGACTGGCGGGCCGACTCGTCGGCATGAATCCCGCCAACGGTTCGGTGCGCTGGGAGGCGCCGGTGGCGGTCACCCGTGGCACCAACGATATCGAACGGCTGGTCGATCTGGTCGGCCGCGTCGCACGCGACGGCAGCATCGTCTGCGCCCGCGCTTTCCAATCGACCGTCGGCTGTGTCGATGCATCGCGTGGGCAATTGCTGTGGGCGCGGCCCGCTGCGGGCTTCACCGGTATCGACGGTGACGATGCACGGCTGTACGGCACCGAGTCCAACGGCACGGTCGTCGCATGGAACCGCACCGATGGCGAGCGCGCCTGGAACGTCGAGCGGCTGCGTTACCGCCATTTGAGCGCGCCTTTGGTACTGGGCCGTTCGATCGCACTGGGCGACGAAACCGGTCTGGTGCACATGCTGTCGCGAGAAGACGGCTCCGCCGTGAACCGTCTTTCCACCGACGGTTCCGCGATCGCCACGGCGCCGGTCGTCGTCGGTGAGACGATGGTCGTCGTCACCGCCAAGGGCGGGGTCTTCGGCTTCGTCCCCGAATAAAAGAACACTACAGGAAGGACCGGGCGCAAGGCCGGGTCCGCTGCTACATGAAACCGGTCATCGCGCTCGTCGGGCGCCCCAATGTCGGGAAATCCACGCTGTTCAATCGCATGACCAAGTCACGCGATGCCATCGTGGCCGATTTCGCCGGCCTCACCCGCGACCGGCACTACGGCAACGGCAACCTCGGCCGGCGCGAATTCATCGTGATCGACACCGGAGGCTTCGAGCCGGACGCGGTCGATGGCGACATCTACCATGAGATGGCGAAGCAGACGCGCCAGGCTGTCGCAGAGGCGGACATCGTCGTCTTCGTGGTCGACGCGCGTGCCGGTGTTTCGGCGCAGGACCATGACATCGCCAATTACCTGCGTCGCCTGGGCAAACCCTGCATCTTGGCGGCCAACAAGGCCGAGGGCATGCGGGAAGGCGTGCAGCTGGTCGAGTTCTTCGAGCTGGGTTTCGGTGAGGTGCACGGTGTTTCGGCAGCACACGGCCAGGGCGTACGCAGTCTGCTGGAGCTCGCGCTCGAAACACTCGATCTGCCGGAGATGGACGACGAGGACGAGGCTGCCGAAGAGGGGCCGGTCAAGCTCGCGGTCGCGGGGCGGCCGAACGTCGGCAAATCGACGCTGATCAACACCTGGCTGGGTGAAGAGCGGCTGGTGGCGTTCGACATGCCGGGTACCACCCGCGATGCGATCTCGGTGCCTTTCGAGCGAAACGGCACCATGTTCGAATTGATCGACACCGCAGGATTGCGGCGCAAAGGCAAGGTGTTCGAAGCCATCGAAAAATTCTCGGTGGTGAAGACCTTGCAGGCCATCGAGTCGGCCAACGTGGTGCTGCTGCTGATCGACGCGACGCAGGGCGTGACCGACCAGGACGCCCATATCGCCGGGTACATCCTGGAAAGCGGCAGGGCGGTCGTGATCGCGATCAACAAGTGGGATGCGGTCGATGCCTATCAGCGGGAGCTGGTGCAGCGCTCCATCGAAACCCGGCTTGCCTTTTTGAAATTCGCCGCAATGCTCTTCATATCGGCGAAGAAACGTCAGGGTCTCGGCCCGGTTTGGGATGCGATCGGCCAAGCCCATAGCGCGGCGATGCGCAAGATGTCGACGCCGGTACTGACACGTGTGCTGCTGGAGGCGGTGCAGTTCCAGTCGCCGCAGCGCGGGGGCATGTTCCGCCCGAAATTGCGATATGCGCATCAGGGCGGCATGAATCCGCCAATCATCATCGTGCACGGCAACTCGCTCGAGCACGTCACCGCCGCCTATATGCGTTTTCTGGAGGGCAGGTTCCGGAAAGAGTTCGATCTGGTGGGAACGCCGTTGCGCATTCAGATGAAGACTTCGGACAATCCGTACGCGTCGAAAAAGGATTGACCTTCCGTAC
>JAKONS010000061.1 GCA_022701845.1 Burkholderiaceae bacterium | reverse complement strand
ACGACGTGATCCACGCCTTCGCGGTGCCGCAGTTCGGCATCAAGCAGGACGCGATCCCCGGCTTCGTGCGCGACACCTGGTTCCGCGCCGAGAAGATCGGCGACTACTACGGCCAGTGCCAGGAGCTGTGCGGCAAGGAGCACGCCTACATGCCGATCCATGTGAAGGTGGTGTCGGCCGCCGACTACACCGCCTGGGTGGGCGACCAACAGAAGAAGGCCGCCGCCAAGCTCGACGACCCTTCGAAGGTGTGGAAGCTGGAAGACAGCGTGGCCCGCGGCGCCAAGGTGTATGCCGCCAACTGCGCCGCCTGCCACCAGGCCAACGGCAAGGGCGGCGGTCCGATCAAGGCGCTCGACGGCGACGAGAAGGTGCTCAACCCCGACCATTCGGTGCAGGTCCTGGTGCTGCTGCACGGCCAGAACAACAACACCATGCCCTCGTGGAAGCAGCTGAGCGACACCGACATCGCAGCGGTCGCCACCTATACCAAGAACAGCTGGTCGAACAAGACCGGGCAGGTGGTGCAGCCGTCCGAAGTGCTCGCGCTGCGCAACAAGTGAATAAGCCACAGGCCAACAGGAATTCCCCATGAGCGCAGTACTCGACCCCCACGGCGCCGCAGGCGAACACAGCCACGCCGGCCACGACCACGACGAACACCACGGCGCGCCGCACGGCTGGCGGCGCTGGGTGTTCGCCACCAACCACAAGGACATCGGCACGCTCTACCTGCTGTTCTCCTTCACCATGCTGATGGTGGGCGGCCTGCTGGCGCTGCTGATCCGCGCCGAGCTGTTCCAGCCGGGCCTGCAGCTGGTGAACCCGGAGCTCTTCAACCAGCTCACCACGATGCACGGGCTGATCATGGTGTTCGGCGCGATCATGCCGGCCTTCGTGGGCTTCGCGAACTGGATGATCCCGCTGCAGATCGGCGCATCGGACATGGCCTTCGCCCGCATGAACAACTTCAGCTTCTGGCTGATGATCCCGGCCGCGCTGATGCTGGTGACCTCGTTCTTCATGCCCGGCGGTGCGCCTGCCGCCGGCTGGACGCTGTATGCGCCGCTCACCCTGCAGATGGGCCCGTCGATGGACGCCGGCATCTTCGCGATGCACATCCTGGGCGCCAGCTCGATCATGGGCTCGATCAACATCATCGTGACCATCCTCAACATGCGCGCCCCGGGCATGACGCTGATGAAGATGCCGATGTTCGCCTGGACCTGGCTGATCACCGCCTACCTGCTGATCGCGGTGATGCCGGTGCTGGCGGGCGCCATCACCATGACGCTGACCGACCGGCATTTCGGCACCAGCTTCTTTAACCCCGCCGGCGGCGGCGACCCGGTGATGTACCAGCACATCTTCTGGTTCTTCGGCCACCCCGAGGTCTACATCATGATCCTGCCGGCCTTCGGCATCATCAGCCAGGTGGTGCCGGCCTTCGCCCGCAAGAAGCTCTTCGGCTATGCCTCGATGGTGTACGCCACCTCGTCGATCGCCATCCTGAGCTTCATCGTGTGGGCGCACCACATGTTCACCACCGGCATGCCGGTCACCGGCCAGCTGTTCTTCATGTACGCGACCATGCTGATCGCGGTGCCGACGGCGGTGAAGATCTTCAACTGGATCGCCACCATGTGGCAGGGCTCGATGACCTTCGAGACGCCGATGCTGTTCGCGGTCGGCTTCATCTTCGTGTTCACCATGGGCGGCTTCACCGGCCTGATCCTGGCGATGGCGCCGGTCGACATCCAGCTGCAGGACACCTATTACGTGGTGGCCCACTTCCACTACGTGCTGGTGGCGGGCTCGCTGTTCTCGATGTTCTCGGCGGTGTACTACTGGGCGCCGAAATGGACCGGCGTGATGTACAGCGAGCGCCGCGGCCAGATCCACTTCTGGTGGTCGCTGATCTCGTTCAACGTCACCTTCTTCCCGATGCACTTCCTGGGGCTGGCCGGCATGCCGCGCCGCTATGCCGACTACCCGATGCAGTTCGCCGACTTCAACGCGGTGGCCTCGGTGGGCGCCTTCTTCTTCGGCTTCGCGCAGGTGTATTTCTTCGTCTTCGTGGTGCTGCCGATGATGCGCGGCAAGGGCGAGCCGGCGCCGCAGCGTCCGTGGGAAGCCGCCGAAGGGCTGGAATGGGAAGTGCCGTCGCCGGCGCCGTTCCACACCTTCGAGACCCCGCCCAAGCTCGACGCCACCGCCACCCGCATCGTCGCCTGAACCCCGCTTCATGATGACGCCCGAGCAAAAGCGCAAGAACCGCCGCCTGGGGCTGATCCTGGCGTCGATCGCGGTGGTGTTCTTCATCGGCTTCCTGGCCCGCATGAGCCTGGGCGGGCGCTAGGCACGCTGCGATGAAGAAGTTGCGCGCCACCCTCAACACCCGGATGCTGGGCAAGCTCGCCGTGGTGGCGCTCGGCATGTTCGCCTTCGGGTACGCGCTGGTGCCGCTCTACAACGCGATCTGCGAGGCCACCGGCATCAACGTGCTGGCCCGCTCGGAACTGAACCTGCCGGGTGCGGCGCCGCGCCTGCCGGCCAACACCCAGGTCGACACCAGCCGCACCATCACCGTCGAGTTCGACGCCAACGCGCGCGGGCCGTGGTCGTTCCGCCCGGCGGTGTCGTCGCTGAAGGTGCACCCGGGCGAGCTGGCCACCGTGGTCTACGAGTTCCAGAACACCCAGGACCGCCGCATGGCCGCGCAGGCGATCCCCAGCTATGCGCCGCAGCAGGCGATGGCGCACTTCAACAAGCTTGAGTGCTTCTGCTTCAACCAGTACACGCTGGAGCCGGGCGAGAAGAAGCAGTGGCCGGTGGTGTTCGTCATCGACCCGAAGCTGTCGAAGGACGTCACCACCATCACCCTGTCCTATACCTTTTTCGAGGTCGGCGGACGCACGCCGGCCGCACCGGCGGGCGGCGTGTGATGGGACGGCTGCTGCGCACGGTGAAGGCGGTGGCGTGGTCCTTCGTCGGGCTGCGCCGCTCGAGCGGCCTCGACGAGGACACGCGGCTGCATCCGCTGCTCATCGTGGCGGTCGGCTTCGGCGCCGTGGCGGTGCTGGTGCTGGCGCTGATCGCGCTGGTGCACGCGATGGTCTGATAGACATCGACATCGAATTAGAAAAAAACGAATTCCAGGAGTCACTTTCAAGATGAGCGCCACCCACGCCCCGACCGGCCACGGTACCCCCCACGCGGCCGCCGCGCCGTACTACTTCGTGCCCGCCGCTTCGCGCCATCCGGCGCTGGCCGCGGCCGGGCTGTTCTTCGTGATCCTGGGCGCCTCGCAGTGGATCAACGGCCACGACTGGGGCATGTACTCGCTGGCCATCGGCATGGTGGGCTGGCTGTTCGTGCTCTACCAGTGGTTCCGCGACGCGGTGATCGAGAGCGAGGGCGGGCTCTACGGCCACAAGATCGACCTGTCCTTTCGCTGGAGCATGTCGTGGTTCATCTTCTCGGAGGTGATGTTCTTCGG
>JAKONS010000099.1 GCA_022701845.1 Burkholderiaceae bacterium | reverse complement strand
ACCAGGCCGGCCGGGTCGCCTCGATCGACGGCCGCATGGTGGAGCTGTCGGCGCGCGAGCTCGGCCTGCTGGAGGTGCTGCTGCAGCGCGCCGGCCGGCTGGTCAGCAAGGACCAGCTGGTGGAGCGGCTGTGCGAGTGGGGCGAGGAGGTGAGCAACAACGCGATCGAGGTGTACATCCACCGCCTGCGCAAGAAGATCGAGCACGGCCCGATCCGCATCGCCACCGTGCGCGGTCTCGGCTACTGCCTCGAGAAGATTGGATGACCCCCAGGCTTACGCACTTCGTGTCGTGCGCCAACCCCCGTCCCGGGGGCGGCGCTGGCGGCCCGGCGAAGCCGGCTCCGCGGCGCCCTGGAAGGTGCCTGCGCTGCGCGCGGCAGCTCGAATAAGGCGGCGCGGGTGATCTTTCAAAGGCAACAGCGGTCCCTGTTCGGGGAGATCCTCGACTGGATGCTGACGCCCCTGCTGCTGCTGTGGCCGATCAGCCTGGCGCTGACCTGGCTGGTGGCGCAGGGGCTGGCCGACAAGCCGTTCGACCGGGCGCTGGAATACAACGTGCAGGCGCTGGCGCAGCTGGTGAGCCTGCAGAACGGCCGGGTGCAGCTGAACCTGCCGCAGCCGGCCGGCGAGCTGCTGCGGGCCGACGATGCCGACACCATCTACTACCAGGTGCGCAACGGCACCGGCGACCGGATGGAGGTGCTGGCCGGCGACCGCGACCTGCCGGCGCCGCCCCCGCTGCCGCAGGACGAGACCCGGCCGCCGACCGGCGACGTGCGGCTGCGCGACGCCGAGCTGCGCGGGCTGTCGCTGCGGGTGGCGTCGACCTGGGTGCGCTTCACCTCGCCGCTGGCCGGCGCGCCGCCGGTGCAGGTGCTGGTGCAGGTGGCCGAGACCCGCAGCAAGCGCTCGGTGCTGGCCACCGAGATCATCAAGGGCGTGATGCTGCCGCAGTTCGCCATCCTGCCGCTGGCGGTGCTGCTGGTGTGGCTGGCGCTGGCGCGCGGGCTCAAGCCGCTGTCCGAGCTGGAGCAGCGCATCCGCGCGCGCCGGCCGGAAGACCTGAGTCCGCTGGATGTGCGCACGGTGCCGCTGGAGGTGACGCCGCTGGTGGCCTCGGTCAACGGCCTGCTGGCGCGGCTGCAGGAATCGGTGGCGACGCAGAAACGCTTTCTGGCCGACGCCGCGCACCAGCTGAAGACCCCGCTGGCCGGGCTGCGCATGCAGGCCGACCTGGCGCAGCGCGAGGGCACCAGCACCGACGAACTCAAGCTGTCGCTGCAGCAGATCGGCCGCGCCAGCAAGCGCGCCACCCACACCGTCAACCAGCTGCTGGCGCTGGCGCGCGCCGAGGTGGCCGGCAAGGCGGCGTTCCCGGACCAGCACTGCGACCTGGCGGCGATCACCATCGAGGTGGTGCGCGCCTCGGTGCCGCGGGCGCTCGACAAGCGCATCGACCTGGGCTACGACGGCCCGGCGCCCGAGGCGGCGGGCACCGCGGTGCGCGGCAACCCGACGCTGATCGCCGAGATGCTGCGCAACCTGGTCGACAACGCGATCGCCTACACGCCCTCGAGCGCGAGCGCGCCCGGCGTGGTGACGGTGCACCTGCTGGCCGAGACGCCCGGCCGCGGCGCGGTGCTGCAGGTGGAGGATTCCGGCCCGGGCATCCCGCCGTCCGAGCGCGAGCATGTGTTCCAGCCGTTCTACCGGGTGCTGGGCACCGGCGTCGACGGCTCGGGCCTGGGTCTGCCGATCGTGCTGGAGATCGCCAAGCTGCACGGCGCCGAGGTGTCGGTGGAAGACGCGTCGCCCGAGCGCCAGCCGCCGGGCGCGCGCTTCTCGATCGGCTTTCCGGTGGCGCCGCCGGCTAGCTGAGCGCCGGGCCGCCCGGCGCGGCCGCGGCGTTCTCGGCCTGCGCCAGCAGCCACGAGCGGAAGCGCACCAGCGGGCCGAGCCGGGCGCGCGCCTCGGGGTAGCAGAACCAGTAGCCCAGGGTGGAGGCATAGCCGCCGCCGGCCAGCGGCTCGTCGACCAGCCCTGCGGTGATCTCGTCCTGCACCAGGCAGCGCGGCACCAGCGCCACGCCCATGCCCACGGTGACCGCGCGGATCATGGTCTGGAACTGGTCGAACTGCGGCCCGGCCAGCGGGTCGAGCCCGGCCACGCCGTGCACCTCGCTCCAGCGCAGCCAGGCGTCGGGCACGGTGACATGCCGCAGCAGGGTGCAGCGGACGATGTCGCGCGCGCTGCGCACGGTGCATTCGCCCACGCCGGGCCGGGGCGCGATCAGCGCCACGTCGTGGCCGGCCAGGTAGTGCGAGCGGGCGCCGGGCCAGTGGCCGTCGCCGAACAGGATCGAGCAGTCGAGCTCGGGCCGCTGGAAATCGTAGCCGTGCACGAAGGGCACGAAATGCAGCGTCACCTGCGGCTCGCTGTGCTGGAAGCCGGGCAGCTTCGGGATCAGCCATTTGGCGGCGAAGGTGGGCAGCACCGACAGGTGCAGCGCGCCGCCCTCGCCGCCGCTGGTGAT
>JAKONS010000562.1 GCA_022701845.1 Burkholderiaceae bacterium | reverse complement strand
CTGCACCTGCTGCCCACCCTGTGGCTGCGCGCCGACCCCGACTGCCCGCCCGGCCCGGCCCCCGCGCTGCGCGCCGCCGAAGACGGCCGCAGCGTGCGCGCCACCCACCCCACCCTGGGCGCCTACCGCTGGTGCGTGGAGGGCTGCGAGGCCGGCGGCGCCGACGGCGCGGCCTACCTGTTCACCGACAACGCCACCAACGCCGGGCGCATCGCCGCACTCGGCGGCCGGCCCGCCGGACCGGCGGCGGCCGACGGCTGCTTCAAGGACGGCATCGACCGCCGGGTGGTGCACGGCGAACGCGGCGCGGTGCGCGCCGAGCCGTTCGGCACCAAGGCCGCCGCCTGGCGCAGCTTCGAAGTGCCGGCCGGCGGCACCGTCGTGCTGCGGCTGCGGCTGCATGCCGAGGGCACCGCCCTGCCGCCGACCGCCTTCGGCGCGCCGTTCGACGCGGCCGTCGCCCAGGCGCGCGCCGACGCCGACGCCTTCTATGCCGCCCGGCAGGACCCGGCGCGCGATCCGCAGGCCCGCGCCCTGCAGCGCCAGGCCTGGGCCGGCCTGCTGTGGAACAAGCAGTTCTACTGCTACGACGTGCGCCGCTGGCTCGACGGCGATGCCGGCGACCGCGGCGACCACGCGCTGGCCGCCGAGCGCCTGCACGGCCGCAACACCGGCTGGCAGCACCTGCGGGCGCACGACGTGATCCTGATGCCCGACAAGTGGGAGTACCCCTGGTTCGCCGCCTGGGACCTGGCTTTTCACTGCATCGCGCTCGCGCCGATCGACCCGGCCTTCGCCAAGCGGCAGATCACCCTGCTGCTGCACGACCGCTACATGCATCCCAACGGCCAGCTGCCGGCCTACGAATGGAATTTCGGCGACGTCAACCCGCCGGTGCATGCGCTGGCCGCCTGGAAGGTGTACCAGCGCGACGCCGCCATCACCGGCCGGCCCGACACCGCCTTCCTGCGCCGGGTGCTGCACCGGCTGATGCTCAACTTCACCTGGTGGGTGAACCGCGAGGACCGCAGCGGCAACAACATCTTCGAGGGCGGCTTCCTGGGCCTGGACAACATCGGCGTGTTCGACCGCAGCAAGCCGCTGCCGGGCGCGCTCGGCGGCAGCGAGCTGGAGCAGGCCGACGGCACCAGCTGGATGGCGATGTATGCGCTGAACCTGATGCGCATCGCGATGGAGCTGTCGCTCGACGACCCGGTGTACGAGGACCTGGCGATCAAGTTCGCCGAGCATTTCTTCCACATCGCCGGCGCCATGGCCAACATGGGCAACGTCGAGGGCCTGGGCCTGTGGGACGAGGAGGACGGCTTCTACTACGACATGCTGCGCCTGCCCGACGGCAGCGCGCGCCGGCTGCGGCTGCGCACCATCGCCGGGCTGGTGCCGCTGTTCGCGGTGGAAGTGCTGGACGAGGCGCGGCTCGGCAAGCTGCAGAAGCTGCAGCGCCATCTCGACAACTTCCTGCACGGCCGGCCCGACCTCGATGCCCTGGTGAGCCACTGGCGCGAGCCCAGCCGCGACGCCACCGCGGTGGCCGTCGGCGAGGACCCGCCGGCGCCTGCCGCCGCCGCCCCGGCCGACGCGGCGCCGCCGCAGCGCAGCCACCTGTTCGGCCTGCTGCGCGGCCACCGCATGAAGCGGGTGCTGCACCGCCTGCTCGACGAGACCGAGTTCCTCTCGCCCTACGGCGTGCGCTCGGTGAGCCGCGCCTATGCCGACCGCGCCTTCGACCTGACCCTGGGCGACGCCCGCTTCGACCTGCGCTACACCCCCGCCGAAAGCACCAGCGGCATGTTCGGCGGCAACAGCAACTGGCGCGGGCCGGTGTGGCTGCCGATGAACTACCTGATCGTGGAATCGCTGCGGCGCTTCCACACCTACTACGGCGACGATTTCCGGGTCGAATGCCCGACCGGCTCCGGGCAGATGCGCAGCATCGCCGAGGTGGCCGATTTCCTGCAGCAGCGGCTGGTCGCCCTGTACTGCCCGGCCGGCGCCACCAACGGCATCGGCCGGGTCGATCCGCCCGGCAACGGCAAGCCGGGCGAGGCCGCCGACCGCGACCTGCCGCCGGGCGCTCCGCCGCTGCTGTTCCACGAGTACTTCCACGGCGACGACGGAACCGGCCTGGGCGCATCGCATCAGACCGGCTGGACCGCCCTGCTGGCGCTGCTCTGAACCGTCTCTCCACCTGCTTTCCCAACCCCTCTCTTTCATCGAAGGAACCCTCGACATGACACGTTTTTCCGGCAAGTCCGTCCTCATCACCGGCAGCACCTCCGGCATCGGCGCGGCCTGCGCGCGCCGCCTGGCGAAAGAAGGCGCCGACGTGGTCGTCAACGGCCGCAAGGACGGCGACGACGCCCGGGCGCTGGTGGCCGAACTGCAGGCGCTCGGCCGCAAGGCGGCTTTCGTGGCCGGCGACGTGGGCAGCGCCCGCGGCGCGGCCGACCTGGTGGAGGCGGCCATCGCCGCGCTCGGCGGGCTCGACGTGCTGGTCAACAACGCCGGCGTGGAGCGCCGCAGCGATTTCTGGGAAACCACCGAGGAAGACTACGACCTGGTGATGGACACCAACGTGAAGGGCATGTTCTTCGGCACCCAGGCCTTCGTGAAGCACTGCCGTGCCGCCGGCAAGCCGGGGTCGGTGGTGAACATGAGTTCGGTGCACGAGGAACTCGCGTTTCCGCACTTCGCCTCCTACTGCGCCAGCAAGGGCGCGGTGCGCATGCTCACCCGCGACCTGGCCGGCGAGCTGGCGCCGCTGCGCATCCGCATCAACAACGTGGCGCCGGGCGCCATCGCCACCCCGATCAACCAGCACCTGATGGACACGCCCGAGCTGCTGGAGCCGCTGAAGAAGAAGATTCCCGCCGGCCGCCTCGGCCAGCCGGACGAGGTCGCCGGCGTGGTCGCCTTCCTGGCGAGCGACGAGGCCGCCTATGTGACCGGCAGCACCTACTACATCGACGGCGGGCTGGCCGTCGCCTACACCGAGCAGTAGGCCGGGCGCCGCCGGCAGGCGGAACCACGGCGGTGCATCGCGGCGCCGGTGCGCGCCCCGGATGGGGGCGCCACCGCTGCTTTGCACGCAAAAATCGTATACACGGATGTGCACCGGCCCCGCGCCGCGCCGGGCACCGTTCTTGCTGAGGAATGCAGGCCGACCGCTGTTCGGTAACCGATTCCTCCCTTTTTCGACGTCTGCCCGACGTTCGACGCCATGCAAAAACGCCGCTTCCTGACCTCCTCCCTGGCCGTGTCCCTCGCGTCGGCCTTGTCGGTATTCACCGCCGCCCCGGTGTTCGCGCAGGCGATGACGCCGGTGAAGTTCCAGCTCGACTGGCGCTTCGAAGGCCCGGCCGCGCTATTCCTGGTGCCGGTCGCCAAGGGCTATTTCAAGAACGCCGGCCTCGACGTGACGGTGGACGCCGGCAACGGCTCCGGCGGCGCGGTGACCCGGGTGGCCTCGGGCGCCTACGACATGGGCTTCGCCGACATGGCCTCGCTGATGGAGTTCCACGCCAACAACCCCGACGCGCCGAACAAGCCGGTGGCGGTGATGATGGTCTACAACAACACGCCGGCCTCGGTGATGGCGCTGAAGAAATCCGGCATCGCCAAGCCCGCCGACCTGGCCGGCAAGAAGCTGGGCGCGCCGGTGTTCGACGCCGGCCGCCGCGCCTATCCGATCTTCGCCGCGGCCAACAAGATCGGCCCGGTGCAATGGACCGCGATGGACCCGCCGCTGCGCGAGACCATGCTGGTGCGCGGCGACATCGACGCGATCACCGGTTTCACCTTCACCTCGCTGCTGAACCTGGAAGCGCGCGGCATCAAGGCCGACGACGTGGTGGTGCTGCCCTATCCGGACTTCGGTGTGAAGCTCTACGGCAACGCGGTCATCGTGAACCCCAAGTTCCTGAAGGAGAAGCCGGAGCAGGTGAAGGCGTTCCTGAAGGCCTTCACCCTGGGCATGAAGGA
>JAKONS010000504.1 GCA_022701845.1 Burkholderiaceae bacterium | reverse complement strand
CACGCCCGGCGCCAGGCGGCTGTCGCCGGCATGGAAGACCACACGGTCGGCGTACACCTTGCGCACCAGGCTCACCACGTCGTCCACCGCATAGGCGTGTCGCAGCGGCGCGTAGCACATGCAGCGGCCGGTGGCGAAATTCATCTCGGCGTCTTGCAGATGAAAGCGTGCCGTCGGCAGCTTGTCGAGGTTGCCGGCGTGGTCGTAGTGCAAGTGGGTCAGTACCACCTCGTGGATGTCATGAGGCGCCACGCCCAGCACTGCCAACGCCTCGATCGGGCAGCGGTCCAGCACCCGGCCGCGCGCTTGCGCCGTCGCGGCGTTGAAGCCGGTATCGACCAGGATGGTGCGCGAGGGCGAGCGCAGCAGCCAGACGAAGAAATCCATCGGCATGTCGGCGTCGTGCGGATCGGAGCCGATGAAGTTGTCGCGGCGGCGGCGTGCCATGCGGGCGTAGCGCACCGCGTAGACCTCGTACAGATCGGTATCGGGCGGGCTTCCGGCGGCAGTGGCACGGTCGTCGTGGAGTGCTGTGTGCTGCATGCTCAGATGCCCAGGTAGGCCTTCTGCACGAAGGGGTCGGCCAGCAGATCGGTGCCGGTGCCCGAACGTACGATTTGGCCCTGTTCAAAGACATGCGCCTGATGCGCCAGGCGCAGCGCCAGGCGGGCATTCTGTTCGACCAGGATCACCGACACGCCGCTGTCCCGATTGATGCGCACGATTGCCTCGGCGATCTCCGCGACGATCTTCGGCGCGATGCCCAGGGAGGGCTCGTCGAGCATCAGCACCGACGGTTGCGCCATGAGCGCGCGGCCGATCGCCACCATCTGCTGCTCGCCGCCCGACAGGGATCCGGCGATCTGCTGGCGCCGTTCGGCCACTCGCGGGAACAGTGCATAGACCGAGTCAAGCGTCTTGCGGCGCTCGGCCGACGAGCGCACCGTATAGGCGCCGGTCAGCAGGTTGTCGAGCACCGTCATGTCGGGGAACAACCGCCGGCCCTCCGGCGACAAAGCGATGCCCAGCGCCACCCGCTGCGCCGGCGAGGTGTCGCCGATGGCTTCACCTTTCCAGCGCAGTGCGCCACCGGCAAGCTGCTTGGTGCCCATCAGCGCTTTCAGGGTGGTGCTCTTGCCGGCACCGTTGGAGCCGACCAGCGCCACGATCTGTTTAGGCGCGACCGAAAACGACACCGCGCGCACCGCTTCCAACGCGCCGTAGCGCACCCGGATCGCATCGATCTCAAACATGGGTCACCTCCTCCGGTGCGCCCAGGTACGCCTCGATCACCGCCGGGTCGGCGCGAATGACGTCGGGTGCCCCCTCGGCGATCTTGCGGCCCTGCACCAGCACCACGATGTGTTCGCACAGACCCATTACCAGCGCCATGTGATGCTCCACCAGCAGCATGGTCAGACCCATGCGTTCCCGCAGGGCGCGCAGCAGGCGGCCGAATTCGGCGGATTCCTCCGGGTTCAGGCCGGCAGCGGGCTCGTCGAGTAGCAGGAGGCGCGGCTGGGTCGCCAGGCCGACGGCTACGCCCAGCCGTTTCTGATAGCCGTAGGAGAGGCCGGCGGCCACGGTGTCGCGCAGGGCGCCCAGGCCCATGATGTCAAGCACCGCGTCTACCTCGTCATCCAGCGCACGCTGCGCCTCCCGGGTCCGCTTGCCGCCCAGAAGCTGGTCGGGCAGCGAGGTGCGCAGCCGCGCCAGTGCGCCTCGGTACACGTTCTGAGCCACTGTGGCGCGCGGGTAGATCGATGTGTTCTGGAAAGTGCGCGCCAGTCCCAGCCGCACCACCTTGCTGGGCGGCCCGCCGGAGATGTCGCGGCCCTCGAACAGCACCGTGCCGGCGGTCGGCGGCAGCGTGCCGCTGATGACGTTGAAGGCGGTGGTCTTGCCGGCGCCGTTGGGCCCGATCAGGCCGACGATCTGGCCCTGACCCACCTCGAAGCTCACGTCCTTGAGCGCGGCGAGACCACCGAATGACTTGGAGATATTGCGGATCTGCAGCATGGCGGTCATGTCGGAGCGTTTCCCGGTTTGTCTGCGCGCGCGGCGCGGCGTTCGGCGAGGCGGGCAGGCAGCGATGCCAGGCCGCCGGGCAGGAATTGCAGGATCACGATCAGGGCGGCGCCGTAGAAGATGTGCTGCGTCTGCACCGCGCCGCGCAGCAGCTCGGGCAACGGCGTCAGCACCAGTACGCCGACTACCGGCCCCCATACCGACAGACGCCCGCCGATCACCAGCATCACGATCACCGATAACGACAGCGAAGTGCCGAACGACTCTGGCGACACGAAACCCACGTAGTGCGCCAGCAGTGCGCCGCCGGCGCCGGCGATGCCGCTGCCGATGACGAAAGCCCGCACCTGAATCCGGTGCACGTTCAGGCCGGTGGCTTCGGCCAGAGCGGGGTTGTCGGCCACGGCATCGAAGGCATGGCCGGCCGGAACACGGGCGATACGGCCGAGGAACAGCATGCACATCACTGCCGAGGCGAGCGCCAGCAGGTAGAAGCGCGGCTTGGTGTCGAAGGCGAAGCCGAAGATGCTGGCCGCCGGAATATTCGTGATGCCGTTGGCGCCGCCTGTCAAGTCGGCACCGTCTAGCAGTACCAGCCGCACCAGTTCGGCGAAAGCGAAGGTGACCAGCACGAAGTACACGCCGCGCAGGCGCAGGATGACCCAGCCGAGTGCGAGCGCAATCAGTCCGGCGAAGGCGGCCCCACTGGCGAGCGCCAGCAGGAAGGGCCATCCCGCGCGTGTAGTGGCCAGCACCGCCGCGTAAGCGCCCAATCCTACGAACGCACCGTGGCCCAACGGCAGCTGTCCGGTGCGGCAGATCACCGCCAGCCCGCCAACGATCACCACGTTCAGGCAGATCAGCACTGCCAGGTGCAGATAAAACGGATTGCCCGCCGCCAGTGGTGCAGCGCACGCGAGGGCGCCTGCCATGCAAGCCCAGGCGCCGCCGCGCCGGGGCCGGGATGGCCGGGGAGCGGGAGGCGAGTTGCGGTGAAGGGTGATGTCGTGTGCCATCTAGTGG
>JAKONS010000487.1 GCA_022701845.1 Burkholderiaceae bacterium | reverse complement strand
ACCATGCCGCGCACGATGCCCGGCTCGATCATGCGCACTACCGGCAGATCCGGGGGCAGCGCGTCGAGGTCGAACTGGTCGATGCCCGCGCCAGTGGAGAACAGCACCTCCAGCGCGGGAAAGCGCGCTGCTAGGTCGGCCGGCGGCTCCCAGGCAGCGAGGAAGCGCACGCGACCCGGGTCGCCGATGTCGGGCCAGATGCGGAAGTGGAGCCCGCTCGCGCGGCGGGCGAAGACCTCGGCCCATTGGCGGCCCCTGATGGGGTCGGACTTGTAGAGGAAGGTGGCGGGTGGCGCGTCGGGGTTGGAAGGGAATGTCATTGGTCGCCATTCTTGAACGGCGACGCCTCCACGCACCAGCTAAACCCGCTGTCCGCACGAAACTCAGAAGCTTCAGCCGCCAAAGGTACCGCACACGCAATCGGATGCCGTGGGGAAGCTTCGCACGCACACATCTGCCGTGGCCAGCGCGATGCCCGATGCAGCCGTCAGTATGCCCCCATAACGTGCCTCAGGTCGTCGGTGCGACGCATCACGGTGCATGAGCGCACCCTTCGCAGGCGCACCGCACGGGATGCCGCCGAGGCCGCGCCAAACCGCAGTTTCAACGCGCCGATGCTTGCTTTTCCCAATGGACCTTGCGATTGCACATGTTGCAATCGCTTCGCCATCCAAATGTTGCAGGCGTCCTCCGGGGCCACTGCCCGTCCCGGCCGGAGACCGGTTCACATCCATCATCGAGACCATGACCTTTCGTCCCAAGTACGTGACCTTCGACTGCTACGGCACGCTCACGCGCTTCCGCATGAACGAACTCAGCCGCGAGCTGTTCGCCGACCGCATTCCCGCCGAGCGCATGGAGGAGTTCTGCGCCGACTTCACGGCCTACCGCTTCGACGAGGTGCTGGGCGCCTGGCAGCCCTACGAGGTGGTGCTGAAGAACGCCGTGCGCCGCCTGTGCAAGAAGTGGAAGATCCAGTACCTCGACAGCGACGGCCAGCGCTATTACGACGCCGTGCCGACCTGGACCCCGCACGACGACGTGCCCGCGGGCCTCGCCAAGGTCGCCAAGGAGATCCCGCTGGTGATCCTGTCGAACGCCGACGACTCCCAGATCCAGCGCAACGTCGCCCTGCTGGGCGCGCCCTTCCACCGCGTCTACACGGCGCAGCAGGCGCAGGCGTACAAACCGCGCCTGAAGGCCTTCGAGTACATGATCGACTCCCTGGGCTGCAACCCCGAGGACCTGCTGCACGTGTCCTCCAGCCTGCGCTACGACCTGATGTCGGCCAGCGACATCGGCATCGTCAACAAGGTGTTCGTCAACCGCGGCCACGGCCCGGGCAATCCGGCCTACGGCTACACCGAGATCGCCGACATCGGCGGCCTGCCCGGCGTCGTCGGCCTCTGAGCCGCGCCGGCCCGCCCAATCCCGCAATCCACCGCCCGTTCGCCATGAAGCTCGAGAGTTACTGGACCGAATCCGCCGCGGCCTTCGCGCCCCCGCCACGCGAACTGCCCGCAAAGGTCGACGTCGCCATCGTCGGCGGCGGCTACACCGGCCTGTCGGCAGCACTGGCGTTCGCCCGGCGCGGCGCCAGCGTGGTCGTGCTGGAGGCCGGCGCGCGCGTGGCGGCCGAAGCCTCCGGGCGCAACGGCGGCCACGTCAACAACGGCCTGGCGGTCGACTACGCCGAGGTGGCGGCCAAGGTCGGCATCGAGCAGGCGCGCGGCTGGTACCACGCCTACGACGCCTCGGTCGACACGGTCGAGCGCCTGGTGCGCCAGGAGGCCATCGACTGCGACTTCGAGCGCAACGGCAAGCTCAAGATGGCGACGCGGCCGCAGCACATGGACGCGCTCGCGCGCAGCGCCGAGCGCCTGATCGGCGACGGCGTCGACCGCGACGTCGAGATCCTGGAGGCGGCGCGCGTGCGCGCCGAGGTGCAGAGCGAGCGCTTCCACGGCGGCCTGCTCTACAAGCGCAGCGCCCAGATGCACATGGGCCGCTTCGCCCAGGGTCTGGCGGCGGCGGCCGAGCGCCACGGCGCGCGCATCCACACCGACACCGAGGTGCGCGGCCTGTCGCGCGTCGGCCGCACCCATGCGCATCGCCTGCAGACCGGACGCGGCACCGTCGAGGCCGCACAGGTGCTGCTGGCCACCGGCGCCAGCCGCCACGGCGGCTACGCCAGCTTCGGCTGGCTGCGCCGGCGCATCGTGCCTATCGGCAGCTTCATCGTCGTGACCGAGCCGCTGGGCGCCGAGCGCGCGCATGCCCTGCTGGCGCGGCGCCGCACCTACACCACGGTGGCCAACATCCACCACTACTTCCGCCTCACGCCTGATCATCGGCTGGTGTTCGGCGGGCGCGCGCGCTTCGCCATCTCCAGCCCGCAGTCGGACGCCGCCAGCGGGGAGATCCTGCGCGCCGGCATGGCCGAGACCTTCCCGCAGCTCGGCGCCGTGCGCATCGACTACTGCTGGGGCGGCCTGGTCGACATGACCCAGGACCGCCTGCCGCACGCCGGCGAGCGCGACGGCCTCTACTACAGCATGGGCTACAGCGGCCACGGCACGCAGATGTCGGTCCACATGGGCCAGTGCATGGCCGACGTGATGGCCGGCGATGCGAGCGCCAATCCCTGGCGCGACCGCCAATGGCCGGCGATCCCCGGCCACTTCGGCGCGCCGTGGTTCCTGCCGGCCGTCGGCCTCTACTACCGGCTCAAGGACAAACTGGCCTGAGCGGCGCAGGCGCCCCGACCCCGAATCCGATTCCCGACCCCTCCCTGACAACCCCACCCATCCGCACAGAAGAAGGAAACCCCATGAGAGACACCCAAGACCCGCGCTTCCACTCCATCGTCGGACCCGAGGAGAGCCGCCGCGCGATGGCGTCCATCGGCCGTGGCGCCACGCGGCGCGACATCCTGTCGATGCTGATGGCCGGGGGGATGCAGGCGGGCCTCGCCGGTGGGCTCTCGACGCTGGCCATGTCGGCCCACGCGCAGACGCCGCGCAAGGGCGGGCGCCTGCGGGTGGCCACCGCCGCCGCGTCGGCCAGCGACACCATCGACCCCGCGAAGCAGTCCAACCAGACCGATTACTCGCGCTGCAACATGCTCTACAACGGCCTGACCGTGCTTGACGCGACGATGTCGCCGCAGCCCGCGCTGGCCGAGTCCTACGCCACCAAGGATGCCAAGACCTGGGTCTTCACGCTGCGCAAGGGCGTCGCGTTCCACGACGGCAAGGCGCTGGCGCCGGCCGACGTCGTGTTCTCCCTCCTGCGCCACAAGGAACCCGCGACCGCCTCCAAGGCCAAAGTGCTGGCCGAGCAGATTGACAGCGTCACCGCCAGCGGCCCGAACGAGGTCACCGTGGTGCTGTCCTCGCCGAACGCCGACCTGCCCGTCATCCTGGGCACTTCCCACTTCCAGATCGTCAAGGAAGGCACCACCGACTTCGCCGCGGGCATCGGCACCGGTCCGTACAAGCTCAAGGAATTCAAACCGGGCGTCCGCGCGCTGATGGTGCGCAATGACGCCTACTGGCGGCCGGGCCGGCCCTATCTGGACGAGATCGAGCTGGTGGGCATCACCGACGAGAACGCGCGCGTCAACGCCTTGCTCTCGGGCGGCATGGACCTGGTGGGCGTGGTCAATCCGCGCCTGGTCGAGCGGGTCAAGGGCACGGCCGGCTACAACATCATGCTGACCCAGTCGGGCCAGTACACCGACCTCATCATGCGCAAGGACACCGGCCCGGGCGCCAACCCGGACTTCGTGCTGGCGATGAAGCACCTGCTCGACCGCGAGCAGATGAAGAAGGCCATCGCGCTGGACTTCGCGGTGATCGGCAACGACCAGCCGATCGACCCGACCAACCGCTTCCACGCCAAGCTGCCCCAGCGCACCTTCGACCTCGACAAGGCGAAGTTCCACCTGCAGAAGTCCGGCATCACCGGCAAGGTGCCGGTGGTGACCTCGCCCGCGGCGTTCTACTCGGTGGAAATTGCACTGCTGATGCAGCAGAGCGCGCAGCGCATCGGCCTGGAGCTGGACGTCAAGCGCATGCCCGCCGACGGCTACTGGTCGAACCACTGGCTCAACAGCCCGGTGGGCTTCGGCAACGTCAACCCGCGTCCCAATGCCGACGTGCTGCTCACGCAATTCTTCAAGTCTGACGCCCCGTGGAACGAATCGCGCTACAAGAGCGCGAAGTTCGACGAGCTGCTGCTGGCCTCGCGCGCCGAGACCGACCTGGCCAAGCGCAAGCAGATGTACGCCGACATGCAATTGATGATCCACAACGACGCGGGCCTCGGCATTCCGATGTTCCTCGCCAGCATCGACGGCCACAGCACCAAGGTCAAGGGCCTGTCGCCGATCCCGGTGGGCGGATTGATGGGCTACATGTTCGGCGAGAACGTCTGGCTCGAGGCCTGATGCGCGGGCAGGCGCGCAGGGAGACCCTAAGACCATGAATCCCGTCATCTTGAAGCTGCTCGGCCAGCGTCTGGCGCTGGCGCTGCTGTCGCTGCTGGCGGTCTCTGCGATCGTCTTCGCCATCACCTCGGTGCTGCCGGGCGACGCCGCGCAGGAGCAGCTCGGCCAGGACGCCACGCCCGAGGCGCTGGCCGCGCTGCGCACGCAGATGGGCCTGGACGTTCCGGCGCCGCAGCGCTACGCGCGCTGGCTCGGCGGCATGCTCAAGCGCGACCCCGGCACCTCCTCCACCACGCAGATGCCGGTGGCCGACCTGGTGGCCAGCCGGCTGCCCAACTCGCTGCTGCTCGCGGCGGTGACGGCGCTGTTCTCGGTGCCCATCGCGCTGTCGCTGGGCATCGCCTCGGCGGTGTGGCGCGGCTCGCTGTTCGACCGCCTGGCCTCCACCACCGCCGTCGGCGTGGTGTCGGTGCCGGAGTTCCTGATCGCCACGCTCGCGGTGCTGGTGTTCGCCGTCAAGCTGCGCTGGCTGCCCGCGCTGTCGTACGTGAGCGACATCGAATCGGTCGCTCAGATGCTGCGCGCCTTCGCGATGCCGGTGCTCAGCCTGTGCTGCGTGATCATCGCGCAGATGATGCGCATGACGCGCGCGGCCGTGATCGACCAGCTGGAGGCGCCCTACATCGAGATGGTGCGCCTCAAGGGTGCCTCGCCGATGCGCATGGTGATGGCGCACGCGCTGCCCAACGCCATCGGGCCGGTCGCCAACGCGGTCGCGCTGAGCCTGTCGTATCTGCTCGGCGGCGTGATCATCATCGAGACGATCTTCAACTACCCCGGCATCGCCAAGCTGATGGTCGACGGTGTCTCCCAGCGCGACATGCCGCTGGTGCAGACCTGCACCATGATCTTCTGCGCCGGCTATCTGATCCTGGTGACCCTGGCAGACGTGTGCGGCATCCTGGCCAATCCGCGCCTGCGCCACCGCTGACCCCACCGTAACACGCTCCATGAAATCCATCGCTTCCCCCGCCGGCGGCGCCCCCGTCGCGCCGACGGCGTCCCCGCCGCCCGCCTCCGGCGCGCGCCGTTTGCGCGGCTGGATCACCGATTTCGGCTGGACCGGCCTGCTGGGCCTGGCCGTGCTGCTGTTCTGGATCGCCGCGGCGATCCTCGGGCCCGAACTGCTCGACCGCCGCTTCTCCGACGGCGGCGGCGCCGCGGTGTTCGCCCCGGCCAACGCGCGGCACTGGCTGGGCACCGACTACCTCGGGCGCGACATGCTCGTGCGCGTGATCGACGGCGCGCGCTCGACCGTCGGCGTCGCGCTGCTCGCCGTGCTGATCGCCAGCAGCACCGGCACCACGCTGGCGCTGTTCGCCGCGGCTTGCGGCGGCAAGGTCGACATGCTCATCAGCCGCCTGCTCGACACCCTGACCGCGATCCCGAGCAAGATGTTCGCGCTCATCATGGTCGCGGGCTTCGGCTCCTCGGTGCCGATGCTGGTGGTGACCGCCGGCATCATCTACGTGCCTGGGGCCTATCGCATCGCGCGCTCGCTGGCCGTTAATGTTAATGCGCTGGACTACGTGACCGTGGCGCGCACGCGCGGGGAAGGCACGGCCTACATCATGCTGCGCGAGATTCTGCCCAACATCCTGGGGCCGGTGCTGGCCGATCTCGGCCTGCGCTTCGTCTACGTGGTGCTGCTGCTGGCCAGCCTGAGCTTCCTGGGCCTGGGCATTCAGCCGCCGGCGGCCGACTGGGGCTCGCTGGTGCGCGAGAACATCAGCGCCTTGTCGGACGCCGGTGCCTCGGTCCTCGCGCCGGCCGCGGCCATCGCCAGCCTGACCATCGCGGTCAACCTCGTCATCGACAACTTGCCGGGCCGCTCCGCCCGTGAACGGGGAGCGCGCTGATGGGAGCATCCGTCGTCGTCAAGGACCTGTGCATCACCGCCGGCGACCAGATCCTGGTCGACCGCCTGAACTTCACCATCCAACCGGGCGAGGTCCTGGCGCTGATCGGCGAGTCAGGCTCGGGCAAAACCACCACCGCGCTGGCGCTCATGGGCTACGCGCGCGCCGGCTGCGCGATCTCCGGGGGCAGCGTGCGCATCGGCGAGACCGAGGTGCTGGGCCTACCAGCGGCGCAGCAGCGCGCCCTGCGTGGGCGCACCGTCGCCTACATCGCGCAGAGCGCTGCTGCGTCCTTCAACCCGTCGCGCACGATCATGGACCAGACCGTGGAGCCTGCGCGCATCCACGGCACCTGCAGCCGTGCCGAGGCCGAGGCCAAGGCAATCGCGCTGTTCCGCGAGCTCGCCCTGCCCGACCCCGAGCACATTGGGGAGCGCTATCCGCACCAGGTCTCGGGCGGCCAGTTGCAGCGCCTGATGGCGGCGATGGCGCTGATCACCGATCCGGACGTGGTGATCCTGGACGAGCCCACCACGGCGCTGGACGTCACGACGCAGATCGAGGTGCTGCGCGCCTTCCGCCGCGTGGTGCGCCAGCGCCGCGCCACC
>JAKONS010000483.1 GCA_022701845.1 Burkholderiaceae bacterium | reverse complement strand
GAGCTGTGCAAGGCGCTGGCGGGCTTCCTGTTCGACAGCGAAGACCACCTGATCCGCATCGACATGAGCGAATTCATGGAGAAGCATTCGGTGGCCCGGCTGATCGGAGCACCGCCCGGCTATGTGGGCTACGACGAGGGCGGCTACCTGACTGAGGCGGTGCGGCGCAAGCCCTATGCGGTGGTGCTGCTCGACGAGGTGGAGAAGGCGCACCCGGATGTCTTCAACGTGCTGCTGCAGGTGCTCGACGACGGCCGGCTGACCGACGGCCAGGGCCGTACCGTCGACTTCAAGAACGTCGTCGTCGTGATGACCAGCAACATCGGCTCGCCGATCATCCAGTCGATGGTGGGACGCGACCATACCGAGATCAAGGAAGCGGTCTGGGACGAGCTGAAGAACCACTTCCGCCCGGAGTTCCTGAACCGCATCGACGAAACGGTGGTGTTCCACGGCCTGGACGCGGCCAACATCGCTTCCATCGCCGGCATCCAGCTCAAGGTGCTGCAGGCGCGGCTGGCGAAGATGGACCTGCATCTGCAGGTGAGCGAGGCGGCGCTGGCCGAGCTGGCCAAGGTCGGATTCGACCCGGTATACGGTGCGCGGCCGCTGAAGCGGGCCATCCAGCAGCGCATCGAGAACCCGCTGTCGAAGCTGCTGCTGCAGGGCCGGTTCCCGCCGAAGAGCGTGATTCCGGTGTCGGTGGATCCGGTGCAGGAGCCGGGGGTGTTCCGTTTCGGCGATGTCGCCGGTGCGGTGGTGAACGAGGAGCCGTCATTTGACTGAGCCCACGCTTTTGCAGCGCCTGCTGGTGTGGGTGCTGCGCATGATGCTGGTGGCGGTGGGGGCGGTGTTCGCGCTGGCCGTGCTGTGCGGCATCGCGGTGCTGCTGGTGGTGTGGGGCGTGAAGCGCCTGTGGGCGCGGGTCACCGGCAAACCGGTGGCGCCCTGGGTGCTGCGCACCGATCCGCTGGCGGTGTGGCGCCATGCGGCCAACCTGCGCGCGGGCAGGGCGGCGCCGTTCTCGCCGGCCGCCGGGCCGGTGCGCAGGGCCGACGAGGTCGTGCCGCCGTCCCGCATCGCCGCCCACGACGTGACCGACGTGACGCCGAAGTAGGCCGGGCTCAGCCGCTCCGGTCGCTGCGGAAGTGCTTCGGCGATTTCCCCATGGCGCCCCGGAACATGGCGATGAAGGCGCTGTCGGTGGCGTAGCCGCAGGCGGTGGCGATGATGGCGACGGGTGCGCCGCGCGCCAGCATCGGCAGGGCATGCGCCACCAGGGCCTGCTGGCGCCACCGCTGCCAGCTCACCCCCAGCTCCTTGCGGAACAGTCGCGCGGCGGTGCGCTCGCTGGCACCCGCCTCGGCCGCCCATTCAGTCAGGGTGGCCACCCGGGCCGGCTGGCGCAGCACCGCCTGGCAGAGCGAGCGCAGGCGTTTGTCGCCGCGTTCGGCGTCGGGCAGAGGCACGCCGAGGTGCACCTGCGGCGCCTGGGCCAGTTCCGCCCGCAGCAGCGGCTCCACCAGGTTCTCGTGCCGGCCGCAGCGGCCCTGGTGGCCCAGGCCGGCAGGGTCGGGTGAGGCAGCGTCGGCATCGGTGTCGAGCGACAGCAGCAGGGCCTGCAGCAGGCCGCCCATCTCCAGCACCAGACACTGCGACCAGCAGGCGTCGTCCGACGGCCGGCACGCGTGCTGCAGGTAGACGGTGCGCAACTCCGCATCCTCGACCACGTCGATCGAATGCTGCATGCCGGCCGGCATCCACACCACCCGCAACGGCGGCACGATGATGGTTTCGCGGGCGGTGGTGACCCGGATCACACCCTGGGCCGAGAAGGTCAGCTGCGGCCAGGCGTGCTGGTGCGGCACCACCTGGGTGGCGGCCAGCAGCCGGCGCTGCTTGGCGCGCACCGGGCGTGCCGCGTCGGGCCGGTAGAGATGCGGGGTAATGGAATCGACCGCAGCCGGCGCGGTGCGTTGCGCCCGGCGCGGCATGACCGGCGGGCGTGCAGGCATCGCCGGGTTTGGCTGGTTTGCGATGGAAGTTGGCATTGCATCGCGATTCTGCCCTGCGCCGGCGGCATACGATCGCCGCCATGGCTGCATCTCCCCCTTCCTCTTCCTCCGATTCCGTCGCGCGCGCACCCCGGTCGCTGGAGGAGTCCGCCGCGTTGCGCGGCGATGTCGCGCTGATCGGCCTGATCGGTCTCGGCCACGGCATCAGCCATTTCAGCCAGCTCTTGCTGGCGCCGCTGTTTCCCTGGCTGAAGGATGCTTTCGGCGTCGGCTACCAGGAACTGGGTTTCGTGCTGACCGTGTTCTTCGTGGTGTCGTGCGCGGTGCAGACCCTGTCGGGCTTCGTGGTCGACCGCTTCAGCCCGCGGCCGGTGCTGTTCGGCGGCCTGGCGATGCTGGGTCTGGGCGCGCTGATCTATGCGGCGGCCCAGAGCTACTGGATGCTGCTGGCCGGCGCGGTGGTGGCGGGCGTGGGCAACGGGGTGTTCCA
>JAKONS010000445.1 GCA_022701845.1 Burkholderiaceae bacterium | reverse complement strand
CAGGGCGGCCATCTGCAGCGAGGCGTGGAAGTTGATGGTGGTGCTGAAGGCGTGCGGCATCACCGGCAGGTCGTAGGCGTCGGCCAGGCTGGCGACACGGTCGAAACCGGTGAAGCCGCCGCAGACGGTCATGTCGGGCTGCACGATGGCCAGGGCGCCCGCCTGGAAGAAATCCCGAAAGCTCGCGAGGCTGGCGAGGGCTTCGCCGCCGGCCACCGGCGTGGCGGTGGCGCGCGCCACCGCCTGGTAGCCGCCGACATCCTCGGGCTGCACCGGCTCCTCGATCCACAGCAGGCCGGCGTCGCGCATCGCCGCCGCGGCGGTGCAGGCGGCACCGCTGGCATAGCCCTGGTTGATGTCCACCATCAGGCCGATGTCGGGGCCGACCTGGCTGCGCAGGGTGGCGGCCATCTCGCCGTCGGCCGCGGGCGACAACCCGGCGCGGGGTTTGAGCGCGCGAAAGCCCTGCCGCAGGTAGCCCTCGGCTTCCGCGGCGTAGTGTCCGTAGGGCTCGTCGGCCTCCCGCATGAACGGCCCGCTGGCATAGGCGAACACGCTGTCGCGCAACGGGCCGCCCAGCATGTCGACGATGCGCACCCCGTGGGCGCGCGCCGCCGCGTCGTGCAGCGCCATGTCGAGGGCCGAGATGGCCATCATGGCCGGGCCGCGCCGGTCGTAGCCCAGGGTGCCGAGCATGTCGTGGTAGATGCGGCGGTGGTGGTCGGGCGAGCGGCCCAGCACCAGCCGCGCGAACTGGTGCTTCACCAGCGCCGCGGCGGCCCACGGCGAGGAAAACACTTCGCCCCAGCCGCAGACGCCGTCAGCGGTTTTGAGGCGCAGTGCCAGGAAATCGCGGCTGCGCATGAAGGTGCGGGCGTTGCCCAGCGCAAGCGCGGGTTTGAAGTTCAGGTGGAACCCGTTGATTTCGACAACTTTCACGAAGGCGTCCTGCTGATGGGGCCGCCAGTCTCGAATCCGCACCTCATATAGTCAAATACATACTTCCAATGGTTTGATCGAACATTCGTATGAAGAAGCGGGAGATGGTGTTGTTGAGTGCGCTGGCGCGCACCGGGTCGGTCACCGTTGCGGCGCAATCGGCCGGCATGTCGCAACCGGCGGCCAGTTCGATGCTCGGTCAGGTCGAGCAGCGCCTCGGCGTGGAGCTTTTCACGCGGCACCGCAGGCGCCTGGAACTCACCGCCGAATGCCGCGCCCTGCTGCCGGAAATCACCCATGCGCTGTCGGCGCTCGAATCGCTGGAGCGCACCGCGGAAAGCATGGTGCGCGGTCGTCAGCGTCGGCTCGTCATCGGGGCGGTGCCGGCCGCGTCCGCCAGCGTGCTGCCGGTGGCGGTGCGTGCGCTGTTGGCCGAGCGCCCGGAAACCGCGGTGCTGATCCGGGCCGGCACCGCGCTGGAGGTCGTCGACATGGCGCTGCAGGAGCGCATCGATCTGGGCCTCATCTACGGTTCGACCCTGCATGCGCAGGTCGCCCACCGGGAGCTGGGAGCGCTCTCGCTGATGTGCGTCATGCCACCGGGCCATCCCTATGCGGCCGTGGACGAGGTCACGGTCGCGCAGCTGATGGCGACGCCCTACATCGCGCACACCCGCCACCTGCCGGTGGGCGCGTTGACCGCCCAGGCCATCGAAGCGGCCGGCGGCGTGTTCTCGCCGTGCGTCGAGGTGATGCAGTTCTCGGCCGCCTGTGCGATGGTCGAGGCCGGCTGCGGTGTCGCGGTGCTGGAAAGCCTGGCGGCGGGCTATGCCCAGTCGCACGGTCTGGTGGCGCGGCCGCTGGCGGCACCGAGCGATCTGGCATTGGTGGCCGTCTGGTCGCCGGCGAAAGGGCTCGCGGCAGCGGCCAGGCAACTGCTCGACAGCATCGAGCTGCATCGTCGGGCGGGCGTCTAGCGCCGTTGCGCGACCGGCAGGCCCCGCGGCGCCGGCGCCGGCGATGCGGGGCGCCGGCCCTCGCGCCGGCGTCCGCTGCAGAACTTCGGCCGGCGGCCCACAATGCCGCCGTGCCCGGCGCGCCGCATGCGGGCCGGACCGCGACACGACGATCACGAGAACACGATGAACAAAGGCCCCACGTCATGACCGATACGACAGCCAGCTTGAGCCTGAGCCGACGTTCCCTGCTGGGAACCGGCCTGGGCACCGTCGCCCTGCAAGGCGCCGCCAGCGACGCGCAGGCGCAGATGCCACCGCCACCGGTCGCCGCCGGGGCCACCTTGGCCGCCGCGCCGCCGCTGGCGGGGCAGGTGCCGATGACCCTGCAGGTCAACGGCACCGAGCGGCATTTCCATGCCGACATCCGCACCACGCTGCTCGACGCACTGCGCGAACACCTGGGCGTGACCGGCAGCAAGAAGGGCTGCGACCACGGCCAGTGCGGCGCCTGCACCGTGCATGTCGACGGCCGCCGGGTGCTCGGCTGCCTCACTATGGCGGCCACGGTGCAGGGCCGGCGCATCACCACCATCGAAGGGCTCGCCAGCGGCGACACCCTGCATCCGATGCAGCAGGCCTTCCTCGACCACGACGCCTTCCAGTGCGGCTTCTGCACCCCGGGGCAGATCATGAGCGCGGTGGCCCTGGTCAACGAAGGCCATGCGGAAACCGACGACCAGATCCGCGAGTACATGAGCGGCAACCTGTGCCGCTGCGCCGCCTACCCGAACATCGTGAGCGCCATCCGGGACGGCAAGCGCAAGATGATTCCGATCGCAGCGAAGGGAGCCTGAGCCATGCGCCCCTTCGCCCTGAACCAGAGCACCGACGCAGCGGCCGCGGTGCGCGCCGCCGGCAGCGGCAACGCCGCCTTCCTCGCCGGCGGCACCACGCTGGTCGACCTGATGAAGCTCGACGTGATGCGCCCCGAGTTGCTGGTCGACATCAACCCGCTGCAGGCCCGCTACGGCGGCATCGAGGCCACGCCGCAGGGCCTGCGCCTGGGTGCGCTGGCCCGCATGGCCGACGTGGCCGACCACCCGGCGGTGCGCCGCGACTACCCGGTGGTCGCCGAGAGCCTGCAGCTCGCGGCCAGCGCCCAGCTGCGCAACATGGCCAGCATGGGCGGCAACCTGCTGCAGCGCACCCGCTGCTCGTATTTCCGCGACACCAGCTACGAGGCCTGCAACAAACGCAACCCCGGCAGCGGCTGCGCCGCGCTGGGCGGGGTGAACCGCATCCACGCGGTGCTGGGCACCACCGACCGGTGCATCGCGTCCTATCCCGGCGATTTCGCGCAGGCGATGGTCGCGCTCGACGGGCATGTCGAGACGCTCGGCCCCGCCGGCGCACGCGCCATTCCGCTGGCCCGGCTGCATGCCCAGCGCGCCGACACGCCGCATGTCGAGACCACGCTGCTGCCCGGCGAACTGATCACCGCGCTGGTGATTCCGGCCGGCGCCTTCACCCGGCGCTCGACCTATGTGAAGGTGCGCGACCGGCAGTCGTATGCCTTCGCGGTCGCGTCGGCCGCGGTGGCGCTGGACATGGCCGCCGACGGCACGGTGCGCGAAGCCCGCATCGGTCTGGGCGCGATCCACTACGCACCCTACCGCGCGACCGCCGCCGAGGCGGTGCTGCGCGGCCGGGTGCTGGACGAAGCCGCCGCCCGCGCGGCTGCCGACGCCGCCCTGCAGGGCGCCGTCACCCACGGCCACAACGACTACAAACCCGAGCTCGCCCGCCGCACCCTGGTGCGTGCGCTGCTGCAGGCCAAGGACATGAGGATCTGACCACCATGAGCACCCTGACCGATCCCAACCCCTCCCAGCATCCCGGCGGCATAGGCGCCAAGGTGGCCCGCGTGGACGGCCGCGCCAAGGTCACCGGCGCGGTCGAATACGGCTCCGACGTGGGCCTGAAGTCGCCGGTCTACGCCTTCTTCCGCACCAGCGACATCGCGCTCGGCCGCATCGTGTCGATCGACGAGGCCGAGACCCGCGCCTTGCCCGGCGTGCTGGATGTGC
>JAKONS010000425.1 GCA_022701845.1 Burkholderiaceae bacterium | reverse complement strand
GGAAGGTGGCCAGCTGCAGCACGCCCTCGTAACCCTCGTCGGCCAGCCGGTCTTCCGCCTCGCCCGCGAAATCGTTGAAATCGAGGAAGTCTTCCAGGCCGGCCGGGACGACCAGGAGCGTGGTGTCACGCTCGGCGGCATCGAGGGCGACGAGGGCGCGGGCCTCTGCGAGCAGCGCCTCCATCAGCATGTCGGCATCGGCGCCGGAACACACCGCGTAATGGATCTGTCCGCGCACATGAACCGCCTTGGCGAAGGGGCAGAGGTTCAGGCCGATGACGGCCCGTTCCAGCCAGCGGCGCGTGTCGGCTGTCGGGTCGGCGGAAGGGGAATGGGCGGCGCGGGACACAGCCGCCGATTTTACCGGCGAGGTCAGTCGAACACCCGCAGCCCGGTGAGGCGCTGGTGCTCGCTGCTGGCGAAGCGGTCGGTCATGCCGGCGATGTAGTCGGCCACGATGCGTCGGCGCGGCAACGCCGGATCGCCGGCCAGGGCGCGGGCGCCGTAGCCGCCGCGCATCTCGCCCGGCGCGCTGTCGTAGGCGGCGAACAGGTCCCGCACCACCTGTTTGCCCGCATCGGCCATCGCCGCCACCTTGGGATGGCGGTAGAGGTTCTGGAACAGGAAGCGCTTGAGCACGATGGCCTCGGCGCGCATCGCCGGGCTGAAGCCCACCAGCGGCCGGCCCGCCGTGCGCACCGCGTCGGCCGAACGCGGGCCGTGCGCCGCCAGGGCGGCGGCGGTGGTGTCGATCACGTCGTAGACCTGGTCGCTCAGCATCAGCCGGATCGCTTCGTTGAGCAGCCGGCGCTCGCCCGCCGCCGCGCCCAGCGCCGGATGCCGTGCCAGCGCGGCACGCCGGTAGCGGTCGAAGAGCGACACCTCCTCGAGCTGCGCCAGCGTGATCAAACCCGAGCGCACGCCGTCGTCGATGTCGTGGGCGTTGTAGGCGATCTCGTCGGCCAGGTTGCACAACTGCGCTTCCAGCCCCGGCTGGGTGCGGTCCAGGAAGCGCCGGCCCACGCCGCCGGGCTCGGCCGCCTCCAGCGCCTCGGCCGCCGGGCGGGCGCAGTGCTTGAGGATGCCCTCGCGGGTCTCGAAGGTGAGGTTGAGGCCGTCGAAATCGGGATAGCGCTCTTCCAGCGTGTCGACCACCCGCAGGCTCTGCAGGTTGTGCTCGAAACCGCCCGCGCCCTGCATGCAGTCGTGCAGCGCATCCTGCCCGGCGTGGCCGAACGGGGTGTGGCCGAGATCGTGCGCCAGGGCGATCGCCTCCACCAGGTCCTCTTCCAGGCGCAGCGAACGAGCGATGGAGCGGCCCAGTTGCGCCACCTCCAGCGAATGGGTGAGCCGGGTACGGAACAGGTCGCCCTCGTGGTTGAGGAACACCTGGGTCTTGTAGACCAGCCGGCGGAACGCGGTGGAATGGACGATGCGGTCGCGGTCACGCTGGAAATCGGTGCGTGTGGGCGCGGCGGGTTCGGCGATGCGCCGGCCGCGGCTGGCCGCCGGGTCGCAGGCGAATATCGCCAGGGCGGAAGTGGCCATGGCGGCCGTCAGGCGGGAGCGCAGCAGGTGTCGATCACCGCGCGCACCAGCGCGTCGGGCGCCGGCGCCACCACGGCACGGCCGGGGCCGTCGATCAGCACGAAGCGGATCTCGCCGCCTTCGGACTTCTTGTCGCCGCGCATCAGCTCCAGGTAGCGGCCGGCGTTGTCGGCGGCGTCGATGCACGGGCCCACCACCGGCAGGCCGGCGCGTTCGACCAGACCGCGCAGCCGCGCCACGAAAGCGGCATCGACCCGGCCCAGGCGCTGCGACAGGGTGGCCGCCATCACCATGCCGCAGCCGACCGCCTCGCCGTGCAGCCAGACGCCGTAGCCCATGCCGGCCTCGATCGCATGGCCGAAGGTGTGGCCGAAATTCAGGATGGCGCGCAGGCCCGCCTCGCGCTCGTCGGCGCCCACCACCTCGGCCTTGATCTCGCAGCTGCGGCGCACCGCATGCGCGAGGGCCGCGGTGTCGCCGGCGCGCAGGGCGTCGAGGTTCGCCTCGATCCAGTCGAGGAAGTCCATGTCGTGGATCGGGCCGTACTTGATGATCTCGGCGAGACCGGCACTCGTCTCGCGCGGTGGCAGCGTGCGCAGGGTGGACAGGTCGCACACCACCTGCAGCGGCTGGTAGAACGCGCCCAGCAGGTTCTTGCCGGCCGGATGGTTCACCGCCGTCTTGCCGCCGACCGACGAATCGACCTGCGCCAGCAGCGTGGTCGGCACCTGCACGAAAGGCACGCCGCGCATGAAGCACGAGGCGGCGAAGCCGGTCATGTCGCCGATCACGCCGCCGCCCAGGGCGAACAGCACCGACTTGCGGTCGCAGCCGTACGAGGCCAGCGCATCGAACACGGTGTTGAGGGTCGTCCAGTCCTTGTGGTCTTCGCCGTCCGGCAGCACCACCGTGTGGATCTGCGGATACCGGCCGGCCAGGCAGTCGCGCAGGCGCTGTCCGTAGAGCGGCTCGACCACGGTGTTGGTGACGATCACCGCGATCGACGCCGCGGGCAGGCCGTCGAAGACGGCGGGGTCGTCGAGCAGGCCCTCGCCGATGTCGATGGCGTAGCTGCGGTCGCCGAGGTCGATGGAAACCTGCGCGGCGGCGGTCGGGGTCGCAGGCGTGGGTAACGAAGGGGACGAGGACATGGAGGCCATGAAGCGGAGCCGGAAAGTGAGCCGGAAGGCGGCCGTGAGCGGCCTGGAGGGGTCGGAAGCGGCTGGAAAGCCGAACAGCGCGAAGTGTAAAGGCGGCAATTCGCCGCCGGATTCAATGCCCGCCGGTGTTCTCGGCCGCGCCGTGGGCGGCCAGCGCACCGCCGTCACCCGCCAGTTCGATCTGCATGACCACCGTGCCGACCATCATCGCCACCGAGCGGCGCGCGCTTTCGATGGTGAAGGTGGCCACTTCGCGGTAGAGCGGATCGCGCGCGGCGTACAGGTCGCGCAGGCGCTGCAGCGGGTCGACGCCCTGCAGCAGCGGCCGCTGGGTATCGTGGCGCAGGCGGCGCGCCAGCTCTTCGACGGTGGAGCGCAGGTAGACGACGGTGCCGGCCGCCTGCATGCAGCGGCGGTTGGCCTCGCGCAGCACGATGCCGCCGCCGGTGGCGATGACATGCGCCTCCGCCCTGCCGCAGAGGTCCTGCAGCACCGACTGCTCCACCTCGCGGAACGCGTCCTCGCCCTCCCGCGCGAAGTAGTCGCGGATGGAGCAGCCGATGCGCTGCTCGATGACATGGTCGGTGTCGACGAACGGCATCTGCAG
>JAKONS010000413.1 GCA_022701845.1 Burkholderiaceae bacterium | reverse complement strand
TCGCGCCCCTCGGGTGGACGGCGACTGATCCTCGGTTCGACCTCTGCGTACCGGCGGGAGCTTCTGCAACGCCTTCGGCTGCCGTTCGATGTCGTCGCCCCGGATGTCGACGAAACACCGCTGGCCGCCGAGACGCCCGAAACACTGGCCCGTCGATTGAGCCTGGCCAAGGCGCGCGCGGTGGCTACGCTGCACCCGGAGGCGGTAGTGATCGGCTCCGATCAGGTCGCCGACCTCGACGGCGAACCGCTGGGCAAACCGGGCGACCATGCGCGGGCGGTAAAACAGTTGCAGCGCATGCGCGGACGCACCGTGGTTTTCCAGACCGCCGTCAGCGTGGTGTGCGGCGCCGATGCCTTCGAGGCCTCCGACATCGCCCGGGTCCAGGTCCGGTTCCGTGCGCTGACCGACGCCGAGATCGACCGCTATCTGCGCGCCGAGCAGCCCTACGACTGTGCCGGCAGCGCCAAGAGCGAAGGGCTGGGCATCGCCCTGCTGGATGCCATCGACAACGACGATCCGACAGCGCTGATCGGCCTTCCGCTGATCCGCACCTGCCACCTGCTGCGCGCCGCCGGGATGGCGATCTGATGGTTGCGCCCGGCAAGCTCTACCTCGTTCCGGCGCCGCTCGATTTCGGCTGTGCCAGCCAGGCACCGCTGGCGGACGCCCTTCCGGATGCCACCCTGCGCACCGCAGCCGGCATCACCCACTGGATCTGCGAAAACGCGAAAAGCGCGCGCGCCTACCTGAAGCGGATCGATGCGGTCCATGCACTGGCCGCACCACTGCAGGAGCAGCAGATCGTCGAGTTGCCGCGCGAGGTCCACAAGAAGGGCGACCACCACGGCGGCTTCGACGCGCGACCGTTGCTGGCTGCAGCACTGCAGGGCCGGGATGTCGGCCTGCTGAGCGAAGCCGGCATGCCGGCCGTGGCCGATCCGGGTTCGTCGGTGGCGCGTGCGGCGCACGACCTGGGCCTGACGGTCGTG
This sequence comes from Burkholderiaceae bacterium, assembly GCA_022701845.1. The sequence continues at coordinate 2,170 of JAKONS010000413.1, read as the reverse complement.
CCGCTGGTCGGGCCGGTGTCCTTGCTGCTGGCGCTGGCGGCGAGTGGGCTCAACGGCCAGAATTTCGCCTTCGTGGGCTACCTGCCGCAGGATGCGGCGGAACGTGCCGAGCGAATCCGGGCGCTGGAATCGCTGGCGCTGCGCGGCGGCCAGACGCAGCTCTTCATCGAAACGCCCTACCGCAATGCCGCCTTGCTGCAGACTCTAGTGGCCACTTTGCAGACCAACACCCGGCTGTCGGTCAGCTGGGGCCTGACCCTGGCCAACGGCCGAACCCGAAGCACCGACGTCAAGAGCTGGCGCAAGTCACCGGGCGGGCCGGATAACAGCACGCCCGCGGTGTTCGCGATCGGGCGCTGAGCCGCCCTTCACTAGCGCAGGACCGGGGCACGGCCCAGGGCCTGCACCGCGCCTTGTCCGAGCGCAGCGCCGAACTTCTTGGCCAGGCGTTCGGCCACGTTGTCGCGCCGGGTGTAGTCGACGATTTCCTCGGCCTTGACCACCTCGCGCGCTACGTATTCCAGATTGCCCAGCTTGTCCGCCAAGCCCATGCTCACGGCCTGCTGGCCCGTCCAGAAGAGGCCGCTGAAGGTCTCCGGCGTTTCTTTCAGACGCGCGCCGCGGCCGGTGCGCACCACGTCGATGAACTGCTGGTGGATCTGCGCCAGGATCTCCTGCGCATAGCCCCGCTGCTTGTCGGTCATCGGGCTGAACGGGTCGAGGAAGCCCTTGTTTTCGCCCGCGGTGATCAGCCGGCGTTCGACGCCCAGCTTGTCCATCAGGCCGGTGAAGCCGAAGCCGTCCATCAGCACGCCGATGCTGCCGACGACGCTCGCCTTGTCGACGAAGATCTGGTCGGTGCCGGCTGCAATGTAGTAGGCAGCGGAGGCACAACTCTCCTCGACCACCGCGTAGATCGGCTTCTTGTACTTGGCCTTGAGGCGCAGGATCTCGTCGTTGATCATGCCGGCCTGCACCGGGCTGCCGCCCGGCGAATTGATCAGCAGCACCACCGCCTGGGCGCCTTCGTCCTCGAATGCGGTGCGCATCGACGCGACGATGAACTCGGCACTCGCATCGGCACCGGCCGCGATCTCGCCCTTGATGTCGATGACCGCGGTGTGCGGCGTGGTCTTGGCGGCGCTGGGCTGCGAACGGCTCAGCAGCACCCAGCCGGCGATGATGAAAAACACCAGCCAGGCCAGCCGGACGAATGTTTTCCAGCGGCGTGCGGAGCGTTGCTCGCTGATAGCGGAAAAAGCCAATTTTTCCAGCGTGCTGCGCTCCCAGTTCTGACTGTCCGCGGCACGCCGGCCGGTGGCAGCGGACGAAGACGAAGGCGGTGGCGCGGGAACCTGCGCTTCCAGGGGGTCACGGAAATCAGGATCTGACGACGACATCGCGTTTTGAACTCTCTAGAACTCGGGAGGTTGCAGGTTGTAGGCAGTATGCCAGCGCACCATGCCGTCACGTTCGCTGGTCGCTATCTTCACCAGTCCCCCGCGACACGGGCCAGCCGCACACGCGCCCGACGACGGCTCGAACGCAGCGCCGTGGAAATGGCACAACAGCCAGCGACCGCTGTCGTCGAACACCCGGTCGGGGCGGCTGCCGAGCTCCATCGCCACATGGGTGCAGCGGTTGAGATAGGCCTGCACCCGGCCCTCGAAGCGCACGGCGAAGGCGGTGCAGGTCTGGCCGGCATAGCGCAGGTCGAACGGTACGGCCGCACCGCCATCGACCAACTCCCCGCTTCGGCAGAGTGCGACGGCTGCGGGATCGGATGCGTCGTCGAACATGGCGATGCGACGCTGTCGTTTCAGCCGTGCGCGGCCAGCCAGGCGGTGAGGTCGGGTACCGAGTGCGCGATATGCAGCGGCCCAAGCGCATCGAACGCCTCGGGCGTGTGCGCTCCGTAGCTCACGCCGACGCTGGCGCAGCCGGCATTGCGGGCCATCAACAGGTCGTGCGTGGTGTCGCCGATCATCAAAATGCCCTGCGGCGGCACACCGAGGTCGGCGGACAGCTCGTTCAACATCAACGGATCGGGCTTGCCGGCGGTTTCGTCGGCGGTGCGCGACGCATCGAACATGCCGCGCAACTCCACCGACTCGAGCGTTTCGTCGAGGCCGCGCCGGCTCTTGCCGGTGGCCACCGCCAGCAGGTGGCC
>JAKONS010000390.1 GCA_022701845.1 Burkholderiaceae bacterium | reverse complement strand
CCGGCGCCGCCGGCCGCGCCGGCGCCGAGCGGCGCGCGCACTGGCTGCGCACCCGCTGGGGCCGCCTGCTGGTGGCCGACGAGGACCGCCGCCTGATCGACCAGTGCGGCGGACCGGCGCTGCGCGGCCAGCTCCGGCTGCTGGCCGCCCGCGCGGTGCTGGCCACGGCGCTGCCGGTCGCCGCCCTCGGGCTGCGCGGCGCGGGCCTGCTGTCGGGCGATCCGCTGCTGGTGGCCGCGGCGGCCTTCGTGCTCGGCTTCATGGCGCCCAAGTGGGTGCTGGCGCGTCTCGCGGCCGCGCGGCGCACGCGCGTGGCGCAGGAGCTGCCGATGTTCGTCGAGCTGCTGCGGCTGCTCCAGGGCGTCGGCCTGAGCCTGGACCAGACCCTGCACGTGCTGGCGAGCGATTTCACCGAGACCCTGCCGGTGCTGACCGGCGAACTCGCCATCGCCAACCGACAGTACGCGCAGGGGCGCTCGCGCGAGCATTCGCTCCAGCGCATGGCCACGCTGCACCGCGACGAGCAGCTGGCCGACCTGGTCGCGCTGCTGGTGCAGATCGACCGCCACGGCGGCGCCGTGCAGGAGCCGCTGACCCAGTTCGGCGAGCGGTTGCGCGAGCGCCGCCGGGCCGACCTGAAGGCGCAGATCGGCCGCATCACCGTGAAGATGACCGGGATCATGGTCACCACCCTGCTGCCGGCCCTGGTCATCGTGACGGCCGGGCCGGGCTTCCTGGCCATCACACGCTCGCTCGGAGCGCTCTCGAAATGAACTCCCGGACACGACTTCCGGTCGGCACCGCCACCGGCCTGCTGGCGCTGGTGATGGCGCTCGCCGGCTGCGGCACCGGCGGCGCCGGCTCGTACGCCGGCGCCCGGGCGCAGGCCGATCGCGCCGCGGCCGACGCCGCCCTGGAGCCGGGCGCCGGCGCATTGCAGACGCCGGCGATCCACGTCCGGCTGATCGAGCAGATGCAGCGCGACGGCCTGTGGTTCGCGTCGCTGGCGCACCTCGACGCGCTCGAGCGCCGCACGCCGGCGACGGCCGAGACGCTGCGCATGCGCGCCGACGCCCTGCGCCGCACCGGCCAGATCGCCGAGAGCCGCCAGCAGTACCTGCGCCTGCTGGACACGCCGCTGGCCGGCGCGGCCTACCACGGCCTGGGCCTGCTCGCCGGCGCCGACGGCGACTTCACCCAGGCCATCGAGATGCTGGCGCAGGCGCGCCAGCGCGATCCGACCGGCGTCCTGGTCCTCAACGACCTGGGCTACGCGATGCTGCGCGCCGGCCGCACGGCGCAGGCGCGGGTGCCGCTGATGCAGGCGAGCCAGCTGCAGCCGGACCAGCCCCAGGTCCAGGCCAACCTGGCGCTCTACCTGTTCGCGACGCGGCGCGGCAACGAGGCCGAGCAGCTCATGAACGCGCGCAACCTTCCGCCCGGGACGCGCCACGCCATCCGCCAGGCCGCGCGCGACCTGCCCTCCCCACCCGCCGCCCGCTCGGCGGCCTCCTCCCGCACCGCCGACGAAAGCCCGCCATGACACGCGCCCGCCCATCCCTCCATCGCCGCCTGGCGGCCCTGGCGCTGAGCCTGGCCTCGGGTCCGCTCGCCTTCCTCGCCGTCGAGCAGACCGCCCGCGCCGCCGAGACCGCCGAGCCCCTTGCGTCGCCGCGGGCCGGGGCCGAGGCCGCCCCGGCCGGACCCGCGCGCGTGGGCGACGCCACGGCCGGCCTGCTGGCCCTGCAGCGCGACGGCACCGCCGCCTCGCCGGTGCCGCGCCCGATCCCCGGCGACGTGGCCGGGCGCAGCTACCAGCGCTACCTCAAGAGCTTCGAGCAGCCGATCCCCGAGCGCTTCGGCTTCAGCACCGCCGGCGGCGGCGCCTCCCAGGGCGGCACGGGGCGCTGACGGCCATGGCCCGGCCCGCGGCGCACCACCACCTCCGCGCCCGCGGGCGGCGGTGGCGCGCGCCGGGTGCGCCGGGGACCCAGCGCGGGGTGTACGCGATCGAGTTCGCCTTCGTCTTCCTGGCGTTCTTCGGCCTGATCTACGCCACGCTGTGCTACGGCATCGCCCTGACCCTGCACATGGGCCTGCAGCACGCCGCGGAGGAAGGCGCGCGCGCCGCCCTGCGCTACCAGAAGGTCGCCGGCACGGCCGCCCCGCTGCCGCAGCAGCAGCTGCAACTGCGCCGCGCGCAGGCCGCCACGGTCGCCGCCTCGCGGGTGGAGGGCTGGTTCGCCACCGCGCCCGTGGTGGTGGCGCGGATCTGCCAGAGCGGCACCGACGACTGCGCGACGCCCGCCTGCGGCGCGGAGTGGGCGCAACGCTGTCAGGTCCGGGTCACCGTCACCGCCTCGGGCATCGACCGCATGCTGCCCATGATGAACTTCGCCATGCCCGCCACCCTCACCGGCCAGGCCAGCATGCTGCTCGACGGGCGGGCGCCATGAGGGCGCGCGGCCGGCAGGACGGCGTGGCGGCGGTGGAGTTCGCCTTCGTGCTCACGATCCTGCTCGCGCTGGTCCACGGCATCGTCACCCTCGGCGCGATCCTCTACCTGCAGCAGGCGATCGCGCGCGCGGCGGAGGACGGCGTGCGCGCGGTGGCGCTGATGCCCAACGGCACGACGCCGGACGCGCAGCGGGTGAGCGACGTCGTCTTCGACTCGCTGGCCGGCTCGCTGATGGTGCCGTCCCCGGTGGCGGCCACCTTCGCCAGCCGCCGGGCCTGGGTGGCGACGCACGTGCAGGTCGCCGTCGCCGCCACGGGCGGCGTCGTCACGGTGAGCGTCACCCACTGGTACAGCCACAACGCGCTCATGCCGCTGGCGGGCATGCCCTGGGTGCCGGACGCGATGACGCGTCGGGCGACCATGGCGCGGCCGACCTGAGCCGCCCCGGTTCATCGCCCCGTCCTCCGATGCCTCGCTCCATGACGCCCGCCCTCCCCTCCCACCCGCCCCGCCGGCGTCGATCCTCCGGCTCGGTGCTGGTGCAGACGGCGCTGGCGCTGGGCCTGCTGGTGGGCGTGCTGGTCGGCACCGAGCTGGGCTGGCTGTTCTACCTGAAGCGCGAGATGCAGAAGGCCGTCGATCTGGCCGCGCTGGCCGGCGCGCAGGCGCTGGCGACGAGCACCGACTGCGCCGGCGCGCGCACCGCCGCCGTGGCCAACGCCGCGCTCAACCTGCCCGCCGGCCTGCCCCTGGTCGCGGGCGACGTCGACTGCGGCCGCTGGGACCCGGCGACCT
>JAKONS010000346.1 GCA_022701845.1 Burkholderiaceae bacterium | reverse complement strand
CGGTCGCGTTCTTCAGCACATGGTCGATGTCGTAGCGCCGCTCCTGCGGGCCGCCGTGGCCCAGGTGGGTCGGGTAGTTGCCGCCGATCGCCCCGGCGATGGCCGCGCCCAGCCGGCGCTCCTCCTTATGGGTCAGCCGGCCGCTGCCGTCGCGGCGGGCCCAGGCGTACGCGATGGCCTCGCGCAGCTGTTGCCGCTGCTCCGGCTGCAGGCGGAACGGTGCGGCGACGGCGGGCGCCAGCGGTGGCGGCGGTGGCGCGGCGGCATCGACCTCGCCGGTGGTGCGGTGGCGGCGCTTGATCGTCTGCTGGAACAGCCGTTGTGCCGACCCGTCGTCGTAGGCGTCGGCGTCGGCATCGCCGTCGGCATCGGCGCCGGGCCGGGTCGGCGGCGGTGCAAGGCGCGACCGGCAACCGCCAGGCGACGGCCCCTGTTGCAACGCCTCGCGCATCTGCCGCGCCCGCTCGGCCTTGAGCCGGCTGCGCAGCTGCAGCACCTCGCCCCACAGGTCGACGATGGCGTCGACGCCCTCGCCGCGTTCCGGCACCGGGTAGCGGCTGAGCGACAGGGTCTCGATCCGCTCGCGCAGCGCGTCGATCTGCTTCTGCAGCCAGGGCGCGTTCTCCACCGTCGCGGGCAGGTCGCGGCAGGCGCTGAGCAGCTGCGCGAAATTGCGGTCGCCCTGGCGCTGCTCCGGCACCTCGAACCCGACGAAGCCGCCCAGCCATGCGCAGGTGGACACCTCCATCGTCGGAGCCAGCGCGCTCAGGCCTTCCAAAAATGCGCCGTGGCCGAACGGCGGACGCGGCGGCGCCTGCGTTTCCCGCTGCGCCGCCTCCTCGCGTCGCCTGCGCTCGGCCGCCTCGCTGCGCAGCAGGTTGCGCAGGCCGATGGCACAACCCGACATGCCGCCGATGGCGAGCGAGAAGAAGGTACCGGGATAGTCGGTGGCGAACTGGTTGAGTCGCTGGGCGACGGGATGAATCATGGGACTGCCTGCCGGTCGTGGAAAGGGGCGTGCATTTGCGCCCCGGATCGCCACCCCGGCAACGCCGAAGCCGAAGGATTCGACCGGCGCCGGCAGTCGATCCGGCGCGCAACAGCCGATGCCGCCGATGTGAATGCCGGTATCCGAAGCAATCGCCGAAAAACCGAATGCTAAAGTTTCCGCCCCGGCGCCCGCCGCAGAACAGAGACGAAAACCGCCATGTACCGCACCCTGCTCAAATCCAAGATCCACCGTGTCGCGGTGACCGACTGCGAACTGCACTACGAAGGCTCCTGCGCCATCGACGAAGACCTGCTGGATGCCGCCGATCTGGCCGAGAACGAGCAGGTGCACATCTGGAACATCAACAACGGCGAGCGCTTCGTCACCTACGCCATCCGCGGCCAGCGCGGCACCGGGATGATTTCGGTCAACGGCTCGGCGGCTCGCCGCGCCGCCGTGGGCGATCTGCTCATCATCGCGGCCTTCGCCCAGGTGGAGGAAGCCCGGGTGAAGGGCTTCGTGCCGAAGCTGGTGTTCGTCGACGACGCCAACCGCATCCAGGAGCAGCGCGGCCATATCCCGGTGCAGCTGGCGCCGCCGGCCCACGCCAGCGCCGACCAGGCCGCCTGAGCCCACCTCCACCCCCACCGACGCGACGACGCCATGCACATCGCCCGATCCGTCTCCGACCTGCGCGCCCTGCTGGCGCCCTACCGCGCCCCGGCCTTCGTGCCCACCATGGGCAACCTGCACGACGGCCATCTGGCGCTGCTGCGGCAGGCGCGCGAACGCGGCGATGCCAGCGTGGCCAGCATCTTCGTGAACCGGCTGCAGTTCCTGCCGCACGAGGATTTCGACAGCTATCCGCGCACCTGGGAGCAGGACTGCGCCCGGCTGGAGGCCGGCGGCTGCGACGTGCTGTTCGCGCCGCGCGAGGCCGACCTCTATCCCGAGCCGCAGACCTTCAAGGTGCAGGCCGACCCGGCGCTGGCCGACATCCTCGAAGGCCAGTTCCGGCCCGGCTTCTTCACCGGCGTCTGCACCGTGGTGCTGAAGCTGCTGAACTGCGTGCAGCCGCGCGTCGCGCTGTTCGGCCAGAAGGACTACCAGCAGCTGGCGGTGGTGCGCCGCATGGTGAGCCAGCTGGCGCTGCCGGTGGAGATCGTCGGCGGCGCCACCGAGCGGGCCGCCGACGGCCTGGCGCTGTCGTCGCGCAACGGTTATCTGTCGGCCGCCGAGCGTGCCGAGGCGGTACAGCTGCCGCGGGCGCTGCAGGCGCTGGCCGCGGCGGTACGGGCCGGCGAACGCGACCTGCCGGCGCTGGAAGCACGCGCGATGCAGGCGCTGGCGGCACGCGGCTGGCAGCCCGACTACCTCACCGTGCGCCGGCGCGGGGACCTGATGCCGCCGCAGACCGAGGCCGACCATGCATCGCTGGTGGTGCTGGGCGCGGCCCGCATCGGCGCGACGCGGCTGCTCGACAACCTGGAAATCTGAGAGAAGAAGCCTGGGCTGAAAGCGCCTGCAGGGCCTAAGCCGCAGGGACCTGCGTCAGCCGGATGTACTTGGCGAACAGGCTGTCGTGGCCCTCGACATGCGCCGGGTCGCCGGGAATGCAGGCCACCGGGCAGATCTGCACGCACTGCGGCTCGTCGAAATGGCCGACGCATTCGGTGCAGCGGTTCGGGTCGATCTCGTAGATGAGCTCGCCCGGCGTGATGGCGTGGTTCG
>JAKONS010000330.1 GCA_022701845.1 Burkholderiaceae bacterium | reverse complement strand
GCACGCCCAGCAGCTCAAGCAGGAATTCGTGCGCGGTCTGATGGCCGGCGCGGTGGCCGCCGAGATCGCGCCGGCCTCGCGCGAGAGCGAGGGCGCCTTCATCGGCGCGCTGTTCCAGAACCTGGGCAGGATGCTGGTCACCTTCTACTTCCGCGAGGAGGACGCCGAGATCCGCCGCCTGGTCGCTGCGCCGGATTTCGCCGGCGACGAGGATTCGGCCGCGATGCAGGTGCTGGGCCTGGGCACCGAAGACCTGGCGCTGGGCGTGGCCCAGGCCTGGGGCCTGCCCGACATCCTGCAGCGGGCAATGCGCAAGCCGGTCGGCCAGGCGCCGCCGCGCACCCCGGGCAACGGCGCCGAGCGGCTGCGCTGGGTGGGTGCGGCGGCCAACGAGGTGGCCTCGGCGGCGATGGCCTTTTCGCCGTCGGAACTGCCGGGCGAGCTGGACGCGATCGCCCGGCGCTATGCCGGGGTGATCGGCGGCGGCGCCGAGGGGCTGGTGGAGGCCGCCGCCCGCGCGCACCGCAAGCTGGTGGCGCTGACCGATGCGATGCAGCTGCAGGTGGTGGCCGGATCGCCCGCGGCGCGGCTGCTGCAGACAGGCGTGATGCTGGCGGACGACGGCGCTGCCGCCCCCGCACCGGTCGCGCCACCTGCGCCGTCCGCGCTACCCGCGCCACCCACGCCGGCCGAGGCCCGCACCGTCGAGGAAAAACGCGCCGCCTATGCGCAGGCGCGCTCCGCCCGGGCAGGAGTCGGCGCGGCCGGCACCACCCAGCAGGCGGTGCCGGAGGTGTCGACCATGCTGGCCGCCGGCGTGCAGGGCATCGTCGACGCCATGGCCGGCGGCGATGCGCGGCTCGACGACATCCTGCGCATGGTGCTGGAGACGATGTACCGCTCCCTCGGCTTTCGCATGGTGGTGCTGTGCCTGCGCGACGCCCGCAGCGACGAGATGCGCGGCCGCTTCGGCCTGGGCGAGGGCGCCGAGCGGGCGGCGCAGGCGCTGCGGGTGCCGCTGGGCGCGGGCGGCGACCTGTTCGCGGCCATCTGCCGCAAGGGCGGCGACCTGCTGATCGCCGACACCACCGAACCGCGCTCGCGCGACAAGCTGCCGGCCTGGTACCTGCGCGATTTCGACGCCGGCGCCTTCGTGCTGCTGCCGCTGATGCACAAGGAGCGGCCGCTGGGCATGATCTACGCCGACCACGCCAGCCCCGGCGGCATCGTCATGGACGAGAAGGGTTTCGCGCTGCTGCGCACGCTGCGCAACCAGGCGGCGATGGCCTTTCGCCAGGCGTCCTGAGGCAGCGGGGCGGTCGGCCCCCGGTGCATTCCCGACCCCCGGCGTGCCCGCGGCGGGCAGCGGGATAATCGCCCGATGTCCGCCGTATTCGACAAGCCCTCCCTGCCCCGGCGCCTGCTGCCGCTGCTCACGGGCTTCGACTGGCCGCTGGCCGCGGCGGTGCTGCTGCTGTGCGGCGCCGGCCTGCTCACCATGTATTCGTCGGGCTACGACCACGGCAGCCGGTTCTTCGACCACGGCCGCAACATGCTGCTGGCCGGCGGCATCATGTTCCTGATCGCCCAGGTGCCGCCGCAGAAGCTGATGCTGGCCGCGGTGCCGCTCTACCTGGCCGGCGTGGCGCTGCTGCTGGCGGTGGCGCTGTTCGGCATCACCAAGAAGGGCGCCACCCGCTGGATCAACCTGGGCGTGGTGGTGCAGCCGAGCGAGCTGCTGAAGATCGCCATGCCGCTGATGCTGGCCTGGTGGTTCCAGAAGCGCGAGGGCCAGCTGCGGCCGCTCGATTTCCTGGCCGCCGGCGCGCTGCTGCTGGTGCCGGTCGGCCTGATCATGAAACAGCCCGACCTGGGCACCTCGCTGCTGGTGCTGGCCGCCGGGTTGTCGGTGATCTTCTTCGCCGGGCTGAGCTGGAAGCTGGTGCTGCCGCCCTTGCTGATCGGCGCCGTCGGCATCGCGATGGTGGTGATCTACGAGCCGCAGCTGTGCGCCGCCGGCGTGCGCTGGGCGGTGCTGCACGACTACCAGCAGCAGCGCATCTGCACCCTGCTCGACCCCACCAAGGACCCGCTCGGCAAGGGCTTCCACATCATCCAGGGCATGATCGCCATCGGCTCCGGCGGCGTCTGGGGCAAGGGCTTCATGGCCGGCACCCAGACCCATCTGGAGTTCATTCCCGAGCGCACCACCGACTTCATCTTCGCGGCGTTCTCCGAAGAGTTCGGTCTCGCCGGCAACCTGGTGCTGATGTTCGCTTTCGGCTGCGTGGTGCTGCGCGGGCTGTGGCTGGCGATGCATGCGCCGACGATGTTCTCGCGCCTGCTGGCCGGCGCGATGTCGATGATCTTCTTCACCTACGCGTTCGTGAACATGGGCATGGTGAGCGGCATCCTGCCGGTGGTGGGCGTGCCGCTGCCCTTCATCAGCTATGGCGGCACCGCCATGGTGACGCTGGGCATGGCGCTGGGCATCCTGATGTCGGTGGCGCGCTCGCGCCGGCCGGCGTCCTCCTGATGCCGCCGTCGCGGCCCGCGCGGTCGACCGTCACGCAGGCGCTGGTGGCGCTGACCGCCGCCTTCGCCATGAGCCAGTTCTACCGCAGCTGCCTGGCGGTGATGGCGCCCGAGCTGTCGCAGGACCTGGGGCTCGATCCGGCCGGCTTCGGCGCGCTGTCGTCGGCCTTCTTCCTGGCGTTCGCGCTGATCCAGGTGCCGGTGGGCGTCGGCTTCGACCGCTGGGGCGTCGGCCGGCCCACCTCGGCGCTACTGGCCGTAGGGGTGGCGGGCGGCCTGCTGTTCGCGCTGGCGCCGGGCCGCGGCTGGGCGATGCTCGGGCAGGTCGGGCTCGGCGCGGCCTGCGCGCCGGTGTTCATGGGCCTGATCCACTACGCCTCGGAGCAGCTGCCCGAGCGCGACTACCTGCGGGTGCTGTCGCTGTCGAACGCGCTCGGCATGGCGGGCGTGCTGGTGGCGGCATCGCCGCTGGGCTGGGCGGTGCAGCACCTGGGCTGGCGGCCGGCCATGCTGGCGGCGGCCGGCTGCATGGCGATCGCCTGCCTGGCGGTGTGGCGCACGGTGCGCGACACCGGCCATGCCGAGGCGCGCGGCCAGTCGTCCTGGTCGATGCTGCGCGGCGCGCTGGTGCTGCTGCGGATGCCGGCGCTGTGGGCGCTGGTGCCGGTGTGCCTGGGCATGGCGGCGGGCACCAGCTTTCGCAACGCCTGGGGCGGGCCGTACGTGGCGGATGTGTTCGGGCTGGAGCCGGTGAGCCGCGGCTGGGCCATGACCGCGATCAGCGTCGTGGCGTTTTCCTCGGCCTTCGCGTTGCCGCTGCTGGCACGCCGCTGGGGTGCGCAGGCGGTGATCGTCGTCACCCTGCTGGTCTGCATGCTGGCGGGGCTGCTGCTGACGCTGTTCCCGGCGGTGTCGCTGGCGGTCGACGTGGGCCTGCTGGCGGTCATGGCGGCGGTCGGCACGCTGCATCCGATCGTCATGACGGTCGCGCGCGGGGAGGTGCCGGCGGCGCTGCGCGGCCGGGCCCTGGGCCTGCTGAACACGGTGCTCTTCCTGGGCATGGCGGCCGCGGCGGCGGGCTACGGCTGGATCGCCCGCTTCGGTGCCCGCCAGGGCGGCCACCCGGGCACGG
>JAKONS010000031.1 GCA_022701845.1 Burkholderiaceae bacterium | reverse complement strand
CGGCAGCGGCTGGCGCAACGGGGCCGGCCATGAACGTCGAAGCGCTGGCGGTGCAGCTCGGCAACCGCCGGGTCGGCTGGCTGTTCCGCTACGCCGCCGAGAACGCGCTGCCGCTGATCCGCTTCGTACCGGAGGACGACTACGCCGCCGCCGCGCCCGGCCAGGCGCCGACGCTCTCCACCTCGATGCTGGCCGACAGCCCCGAGCAGCAGCGCGCGGTATGGGCCGACGAGACCATCGCGCTGTTCAATTCCGCGGTCGGCCAGAAGGGCGACGTGCAGCTGCCGCCCTTCTTCCAGGGCCTGCTGCCGGAAGGCGTGTTCCGCGACCATGTGGCGGCCGCCGCCGCCTGCGACCCGCTCGACCATTTCCGCATGCTGGCCGCCTGCGGTCTCGACCTGCCGGGCGCGGTGCTGTGCAGGAAGCAGGAGCCCAGCCGGCAGCAGCTGCAGCGCATGGTCACCCAGAACCAGGACGCGCTCGAACTGTCGGTGTCGGCGCTGCCGATCGACCAGGACCAGCTGTCGATCTCGGGCATGCAGCCCAAGGTGCTGGCGCTGCTGCAGGCCGACGGCCGTTATGTGGCGCCGACCCGGCTCGGCGCCCGCGCCGCGCCCGGCGCGCACATCATCTGCAAGCTGCCCACGGTGCAGTACCCGCACATGCCCGAGCTGGAGGACCTGTGCCTGCGCATGGCCGCGGCCGCCGGCATCGACACCTGCCAGGCGCAGCTGGCCACCCTGGCCGACCTGTACGCCCCGCATGCCTACGACCTGGACGAGGCCGTCGGCGAAACCCATTTCCTGGCGGTGCGGCGCTTCGACCGCGCCGACGGCGGCCGCCGGCTGCACCACGAGACCCTGTGCCAGGCCCTGGGCGTGCCGCCGGAGCGCAAATACACCGGCGCCACCTACCTCGACATCGCCTTCCTGCTGCTCGGCCAGGAGCGCTGCGGCCTGCCGGCGGTGCACGAGCTGCTGCGGCGCATCGCCGTCAACGACCTGCTCGGCAATCCGGACGCGCACCTGGCGAACTTCGGCCTGATCTACCGCGACGGCGTGCATGCCGAGCTGTCGCCGGCCTACGACATCGTCGGCCTAGTGGCGTACGGGCTGTCGAAGCCGGGCGGCCATGCGCTGCACCTGATCGGCATCGAGGACACCGCCGCCCGCAAGGCGCGCGACGGCAGCGTGCTGACACCGGCGGCGGTGCGCGATTTCTGCGAGGCGCTGCAGATCAACCCGCTGCCGGCCACCGCGGCGCTGCGCCAGTCGGTGAGCGCCGCCGCCCGGCTGTGGCCGGCGCTGATCGACGCGGCCGGCATCAGCGCGCGGCAGAAGGAGCGGCTGCGCGCCTGCATCGCCGGCCGGCCGCTGATGCAGGGCGTGCTGCGGCGCGACAAGGTGGCCGCCGCGCTGTGGCCTGCGGCGAAGTGAAAGACCCCGGCCCCGGCACGCACCGGCGCCGCGGCGGTCAGCGGGCGTTGGCGCCCGCCAGCAGGCTCTCGCCCAGCGCCGGCGTGAAATGCACCCCGTCCACCCAGTGCCCGGCCTTCACGTCGGCCTCGATCGCGTCGCTGCCGCGCTGCAGATAGGTCAGCGCCAGGTCGCGGTACTCGAAGCGGCAGGCCGGCCAGCGCTGGTTGGCGCGCGCGGTCTCGGCCTGCACGGTGGCGTCGTAGCGGCCGAGGATCGCCTGCGCCTCCTGCCACGACTGCGGCGCCACATACACCGGCAGCAGCGCCAGCACCATGCGCCGGCTCGGCGCGCAGCTGGGCGCCAGACGGGCCAGCAGGTCCCGGTACAGCCCCAGGCTGCGCGGATCGTTCTCCAGCTCGTGCATGCGCCCGATCGAGTCGCGCAGCGGCTCCACCGCCGGCTGCGGCGGCACATAGCAGCCGGCCACGCCGTCGACCTTGCCGACACTGCGGCTGGTGGCCCAGTTGTCGAGCGAGGTCACCACCGCGTTCCAGCTGAACAGGTCGTCGCGGTTCGGGTTGCGGCTGCCGTGGGCCTCGCTGGTGGCGGCGTTGGCGCCCTGCGCGAGTTCGATCCACACCGTCTGCTCGAAGGGCGGCGGCGGCAGCACGTCGCGCACCAGCTGCGTCATCTCGTACTGGGTGAGCATCGGCAGCGCCATGGTGCCGCGCTGCGGATGGGCGCAGGCGTCGAAGCCGCGCACCACCCGCGAGGTGCCGACCAGCAGCTCGGCATGCCGGTTCTGCGCGCCGGCCTGGGTGCGCAGCCACGACAGCTGCGTCGGCCGCGCCGCCCGGTAGAACACCTCCGAGCGCACATCGTTCAGGCCGCTTTGCAGCGGCCGGCCGCGGTAGCCGAACGGGTCGGCCACCGCGTTGACCAGCGCCACCGCCGCCAGCACCGGCAACGCCACCGCCGCCGCCGCCAGGACGAAGCGCCGCATGCCGCCCGGCACGCCGAATTCGGGCAATTCAGAAACGGGCATAGATGAACTCCTGGCCGCCGAGGCTGCCGGTGAACAGCACGGCCGCGATCGCCACCACGCCGATCGCCAGGCCCCAGGCCACCGACGGCCGGAAGCGCCAGCGCTCGACGCGCAGCGCCGCCGGGCTGCCCTTCACGCCGCCCGGCAGCAGGCCGAACAGCTGCATCGTGTTGGGCGCCCACAGGCCGATGCAGGTGGCCGCGGCCAGCACCAGGATGTCGAAGCGCCAGGCATAGGCCACGCCGGGGAACACGCCCTCGAAACGCAGCCAGGCCGGGCTGAAGCCCTGCATCGCGCCGGCCAGGCCGCGCGGCAGCGACAGCGTGGTCGGATCGAACATCGCCTTCAGGAACACCAGCAGCGTGCCGCCGTCGCGGGCGCGCACCGACAGCACCAGCGTCGCCAGCAGCATCATCAGCAGCACCCGGCCGAGCCAGGTGGCCGCCGGCGCCCCGGCGGCGTCGGTGGCGCGCTGCTTGCGCGGCCACAGCAGCACCGGCAACTGCACCGCCACCAGCACCAGGCCGAAGACGATGCCGCCGCCCCACAGCAGCGGCTGCGAGCCGTGCCAGGCGCCGATCACGCTCATGCTGGCGATGGTGGCGATGGCCCAGGCCCAGAGCCGCGTCGTCTGCGGCTTGCCGAGCGGCGCCTTGCGCACCAGGTTGAACACCGGCTGGTAGAGGTAGTCGCGCACCCAGCCCACCAGCGACATGTGCCAGCGGTCCACCCACTGGCTGCCCGAGGCCGCCTTCAGCGGCGAATTGAAGTTCACCGCCAGGCGCAGGCCCACGCACATCGCCACGCCGATCGCCATGTCGGAATAGCCCGAGAAGTCGAAATACAGCTGCAGCAGGAAGCCCCAGGCCGCCAGCCAGGCCTCGACCATGTTGGGCGCCCGGCCCTCCTCGGCGATCTGGTGCACCGCGTTCACGAAGTGGCCCAGCGAATCGCCGAACAGCGACTTCTTCACCAGGCCGATCAGGAACAGGCTCAGGCCCGCGGCCACCGTGGCCGCCGGCACCGCGCGTTTTCCGATGGCGGCGATCTGCGGCGCCAGGTCGCGCCAGCGGGTGATCGGGCCGGCCGGCAGCTGCGCGAAAAAGCCGGTGAACACGCCATAGCGCACCAGCCCCAGCCGCGCCGTCTCGCCGCGGTACACATCGAGCAGAAACGACAGCTGGCCGAAGGTATAGAACGACAGGCCCAGCGGAATGCCGGAGCCCACGAAGGAGCCGGCCGGCTGGCTGGATTGCGGATCGGCACCCGCGCCGTACTTGAACCAGAACAGCGGCAGCAGGTTCAGCACGATGCCCAGCGCCAGCCAGGCCCGGCGGCGGGTGGCGGGCGCCGCGTCCATCGCCCGGCCGATGCCGAAATTGACCAGGCACGACAGCACCAGCAGCGGCAGGCTGCGGGCGTCGGCCAGCAGGTAGAACAGGAGCGATCCGCCCAGCAGCACCGGCACCGCCGCGCGCGGCGCATAGCGGGTGGCCAGGGTGAACAGGATCAGGATCGCCGGCAGGAAACCCAGCAGGAAGGAGCCGGAGACGAAGGTCATGCTCGGCCGGATCAGGCGCGCCCGTCCTGCGCCAGCAGGCCGAGCATGTGGTCGGCCACCGCGTCGATGGTGCGGTACTCGAACATCATCGACGGCGCCACTTCCATGTCGAACTCGTCCTCGATCTGGCCGCTGATCAGCACCACGTCGATCGATTCCAGCCCGATGTCGGCCAGCACGGTGTCGTTGCGCAGCCCTTCCGGCGCGATGCCCACGCGTGTCAGCACGCACTGGCGGACGAAGTCGACGATCTGGTCGCGGCTGACGGAGCGGGAAGGCGTGGACATGGTCGGAAAAGCAGAAAGGAAAAAAAGGGAGAAGAGAGCGGGAGGGAGAGACAGAAAGCGCGGCGGGCCGTGGCGGCCTACCAGCGGCAGGGCAAGGCCAGCGGCGTGCGGATCAGGTTGGTGGCGTACCACGGGGGCTCGTCCACCGTGAGCGCCAGGCCGGGAAAGCGGGCGAACAGCGCCGGCAGCGCCATGCCGATCATCAATCGCGAAAAGAACGCGCCCGGGCAGCGGTGCACCCCGGTGCTGAAGCCCAGGTGGTCGGGCAGCCGCGCGGCGCCGGTGTCGAAGGGGCAGCCGGCCGCGCCCGGCGGGAAGGTGCCGGCGTCGCGGTTCACCGCATGCAGCTGCACATGCACCCGGTCGCCGGCGGCGTACGGCCGGTCAGCCACGGCGGTGGCCTGCGAGGCGATGCGGTCGACCGACTGGGTCGACACGTTCAGCCGCAGCAGGTTGTCGAGATGGGTCTCCACCCAGGCCGGATCGGCCGCATGCGCCGTGGTACCGGCCGGCGCCCGCAGCAGGCTCAGCACGATGTTGGCCAGCGTCTGTCCGGTGGTCTGCGCCGCCACGAAACACACCGCCACCAGGGCGATCGCGTCGTCGCGGTCGAACGCGTCGTCGAGCTGGGTCGCGAGATGCGCATACAGCGGCTGCGGCAGGCCGTCGTTCACCCACGGCTCGGAGCGGTCGATCACGCCCAGCAGCTGCTCCACCGCCTTCTGCAGCCGGCCGACCTCGCGCAGCGACAGCATCGGCTCCAGCAGGGTGCGGGTGTCCTTGATGCAGCCCAGGAAGTCGGGCGACTCGGTGGCGTCGAGCCCCAGCAGCATGCCGGTGGCCGCCCGGTACAGCGGGTCGGCGAAATCGCGCACCAGGTCGGGCTGGGGCGCGGCCTGCAGCCGGTCGAGCGCGCCGGCGATCACCGTCTGCAGGCCCGGCCGCCAGCCCTCCACCCGCGCCGGCCCCATGAACGCGGTGAGCAGCTTGCGCATGCGCAGGTGGCGCGGCCCCTGCATGAAGAACGGGGTGTTTTCCGCCAGGTGGGTCAGCACGCCGAAGTCGCGGCCCGACTGCGCCTGCAGCGCGCGCAGGTAGGCGGCCAGGTCGAGGGTGGCGAAATCCGGGCTGCGGATGATGTCGCGCGCCGTCTCGAAATCGTCGACCCGGTGGAGCCCGCGGCGGGCCAGGGCAGGTGACGACGAAGACGGGGTTGCGGTCATTCCATGGTGGCTGAGGGGTAGCGATAACCGGCGCGCACGCGCTCGGCCACGGTTTGGCGACGAATCTTTCCGCTACTGGTGCGGTCTAAGGATCCACGCTTTACAAAGCATAACAAATTGATTTCGAGCGAGAAGGATGACCGTACCGCGGCACGGATTTTCTTCTCGAGTCCGACCGGATCGTTTATGGCCTCGCGTCCATTGCGCACCTCGACCAGCAACGCGACTTTTCCGGTGCCATCGCGCTGCAGGTCGAACGCCGCTGCCGCATGGGGGTTGAGGGTGTCGTCCTGCCCGGCGGCCAGCCATTCCAGATCGGCCGCCGCCACGTTGGCGCCGTGCGCGATCAGGATGTCCTTGCGCCGGCCGGTGATGTGCAGCACCGCGCCCTGCAGCCGCCCGAGGTCGCCGGTGCGCATATAGGCGGCCGGGTCTCCGGGGAGGCGCAGGCCGAAGACGCCGTCCTGGCCCTGGGTGAGATAGCCCGCCGAATTCGACGCGCCGCTGACCCAGATCTCACCCGAAGCGCCCTCGCCCACCGGCTGCAGACTGTCCGGATCGACGATGCGGATCGCCGCCATCGACGCCGCGCTCAGGTGGCAGGGCTCGGTGCCGGACGGCGCGGCCGCATCGCCCGACACCGCCGCCGCGCCCGGCGGACGGTTGCGCCCGGCCACGAAAAGCGTCGCTTCGGCCAGGCCGTAGGTCGAAAAAAGAATGTCGCCGTCGAAGCCCGCGACCGCGAAACTGTCGCGAAAACGCTGCATCAGCGCCGCTGGCACCGGCTCGGCGCCGCAATAGGCGCGCCGCCAGCCGCGCAGGTCGAAGCCGGCGCGGGCCTCCGGGGCGATGGTGTCCAGGCACAGCGCGAAAGCGAACGCCGGCCCGCCGCTGAGGGTGGCGCCCCAGGCCTGCAGCGCCTTGAGCCAGCGCACCGGCTTCTGCACGAAGGCCAGCGGCGACATCTGCACCACCGGAATGCCCCACAGCAGCGGATACAGCAGGCTGCCCATCAGCCCCATGTCGTGGTAGTGCGGCAGCCAGGTCAGCACCGAATCGGTCGCCAGCACCTGCCAGTCGTCGGCCACCCGCCAGCCGTTGGCGGCGATGTTGGCGCCGCTCACCGTCACGCCGCGCGGCGAGCGGGTCGAGCCGGAGGTGTATTGCACGACGACGGTGGCGTCCGGCGCCAGGGCCAGGCCCGGCAGGCCGTCGGTCGACACCGGATCGGTCGCCGGCAGGTCGTCGTCGCGCTTGGGCGGCGCGATCGCCACCAGCCGCAGCCCCGGCAGCAAAGCGCGCAGGGCGTCCGCATCGGCGACGGTGGTGATCACCGCCTGCGGCGACGCATCGGCCACCACCGCGTCGAGCCGCTCGCCTGCCGCGCCCGGACGCGGCATCGGCAGCGGCACCGCCACCACGCCGGCATACAGGCAGGCCAGCAGCGCCACGGTGAATTCCGGGCCGGGCGACATCACCAGCAGCGCCTGCGCGCCGGGCGCCACCTCGGCCTGCAGCCGGCGGGCCAGGGCCACGGCGCGCGACCGCAGATCGCCGGCGGTCAGCACGATGCCGAGCCGCTCGCCGCGTTCCAGCCAGGTCAGCGCATCGCGGCCGGGCGCGGCGCGCAGCCGGCCATCGATCCGCACCGCCAGGTTGGCGCCCGCCTCCGCGGCGTCTTCGCGCATGGTCATCCTCCGCTCCTTCCCAGTAACAAGCCTGCAACGATGCGTCGGATTGTCTACGAGCGGAAACACGAGCGGAAAGGGCCGCCGACGCTACAGCCGCAAGGCCGCCTGCACGATGGCGTTCGCGTCGACGCCGAAGAATTCCCGCAGCGCGGCACGGGTGTCGCTGCGCCCGAAACCGTCGGTGCCCAGCATCACGCAGCGCCGGTCGCGCGGCAGAAACGCCCGCACCTGTTCCGGCACCGCGCGCACATAGTCGGTGGCGATGACGATCGGGCCGGCGCAGGCGTCGAGCTGCTGCGCCAGGAAACTGGGCCGCTCGGCACCGCCCTGCAGGAATTCCGCCTCGCAGGCCTGGCCGTCGCGCGCCAGCTCGCTCCAGCTGGTCACGCTCAGCACCTCCACCGCCCGGCCCTGGTCGGCCAGCAGGCGGGCGGCCTTCACCACCTCGGTCAGGATGGCGCCGGAGCCCATCAGCGTGATCGGCGCCGCACCGTCGGCCGGCGGCGGTGCATCGGCCTTCCAGCCCTGGTAGCGCCAACAGCCGCGCAGGATGTCGGCATGCGCGCGCTCCGGCACGTCCGGCTGGGCGTAGTTCTCGTTCATCAGCGTGAGGTAGTAGAAAACGTCGCGCTGCTCGACCAGCATCTCGCGCATGCCGGCATCGACGATCACCGCCATCTCGCCGGCGAAGGCCGGGTCCCAGGCCTTGCAGTTGGGAATCGTGCCGGCCACCAGGTGGCTGCTGCCGTCCTGGTGCTGCAGGCCCTCGCCGCCGAGCGTGGTGCGGCCGGAGGTGGCACCCAGCAGGAAGCCGCGCGGCCGCTGGTCGGCGGCGGCCCAGATGGCGTCGCCCACCCGCTGGAAGCCGAACATCGAGTAGTAGATATAGAACGGCAGCATCGCCAGCCCGTGCACGCTGTAGGCGGTGGCGGCCGCGGTCCAGCTGGCGATGGCGCCGGCCTCGCTGATGCCCTCCTCCAGGATCTGCCCCTCGACCGCCTCGCGGTAGCTCAGCACCGAGCCGATGTCCTCCGGCGCATAGCGCTGGCCCACGCTGGAATAGATGCCCACCTGCTTGAACAGGTTGGCCATGCCGAAGGTGCGCGCCTCGTCGGCCACGATCGGCACGATGCGCGGGCCCAGCGCCTTGTCCTTGAGCAGGTTGCCGAGCAGGCGCACGAAGGCCATGGTGGTGCTCATCTCCTTGCCGGCCGCCGCGGTGGCGAAGCCGGCGACCGCCGCCAGCGCGGGCACCGGCACCGTGTCGCAGGCGGTGCCGCGGCGCGGCAGCGCGCCGCCGAGCGCGGCGCGGCGCTGCTGCAGGTACAGCATCTCGGCGCTGTCGTCGGCCGGCTTGAAAAAGGCCAGACCGGTGGCCTGGGCGTCGCTCAGCGGCAGGCGAAAACGGTCGCGGTATTCCAGCAGATCGGCGTCGTCGAGCTTCTTCTGCGAATGGGTGGTCATGCGGCCCTGGCCGGCGGTGCCCATGCCGTAGCCCTTCTTGGTGTGCGCCAGCACCACCGTCGGCGCGCCCCGGTGGGCGGCGGCCGCGGCATAGGCGGCATGGATCTTCACCAGGTCGTGGCCGCCGCGCTTCAGCCCGTCGATCTGCGCATCGGTCATGCCCTGGGCCAGCCGGCGCAGCTCCTCGTTCTGGCCGAAGAAGTGCTCGCGGTTGTAGCGGCCGTCCTTGGCGGCGAAGGTCTGCATCTGGCCGTCGACGGTGTCGCTGAGCGCCCGGGTCAGGGCGCCGGTGGTGTCGCGGGCGAACAGGCCGTCCCAGTCGCTGCCCCACACCAGCTTGACCACGTTCCAGCCGGCGCCGGCGAACAGCTTCTCCAGTTCCTCGACGATGCGGCCGTTGCCGCGCACCGGGCCGTCGAGGCGCTGCAGGTTGCAGTTCACCACCCACACCAGGTTGTCGAGCCGCTCGCGGGCGGCCAGCGTCAGCGCGCTCATGCTTTCCGGCTCGTCCATCTCGCCGTCGCCGAACACGCCCCAGACCTTGCGGCCGGCGCAATCCTGCAGCCGGCGGTCGCTCAGGTAGCGCATGAAGCGGGCGTGGTAGATCGAGCTGATCGGCCCGATGCCCATCGAGCCGGTCGGGAACTGCCAGAAATCCGGCATCAGCCAGGGATGCGGATAGCTCGACAGCCCCCGGGCGCCGGCGGCCGGCGCGACGATCTCCTGCCGGTAGTGGCGCAGGTCGGCCTCGCCGAGCCGGCCTTCCAGGAAGGCGCGGGCATACACCCCGGGCGCGCTGTGCGGCTGGAAGAACACCAGGTCGCCGCCGTGGCGTTCGCTGCGCGCGTGGAAGAAATGGTTGAAGCCCACCTCGAACAGGTCGGCCGCGCTGGCATAGCTGGAGATATGCCCGCCCAGCTCGCCGTAGGCCTTGTTGGCGCGCGCCACCATCGCCAGCGCGTTCCAGCGCATCAGCGCGCCCAGGTGCTCCTCCATCGCCAGGTCGCCGGGAAAAGCCGGCTGGTCTTCCGGGGCGATGGTGTTGACATGCGGCGTGGCCAGTTCGGGCTTCCAGCCGATGCGGGCGGCGCGCGCCAGGCGGGCCAGTTCGTCGAGCATCCAGCGCGCCCGCTCCGGGCCGCAGGTGCCGGCCAGCGCCAGGAAGGCCTCGCGCCATTCGGCGGTTTCGGCGGGGTCGGCATCCGGCTCGGCGTCGAACAGGGAATGCATCTGGTGAGGGGTGGGCGGAGCGTTCATGCGGTGGAGAGCGATGCGGAATGGAGGGGTGGAACGGCCGTCAATAGGCCCAGGGGCGGCGGGCGGCATCGGCGTCGCGGAAGGCGTCGATCTCGGCGCGGCGCGACAGGGTCGCGGCGATCTCGTCGATGCCCTGCAGCAGCATCTCGCGCAGCACCGCCGGCGCGCTGAAGCCGAAGCACAGCCCGCCGGCGGTGCGCAGCTGCAGCGCCTGCAGGTCGACCGTCACCGCGGACCGGCCGCCAGACGCCTGCACCTCGTCGGCGACGCGGCGGATGTCCTCGATCGGCAGCTCCACCGGCACCATGCCGTTGCGCCAGCAGTTGTTGAAGAAGATGCCGCCGAAGGACGGCGCCACCAGCGCCCGGAAACCGAACTCGCGCAGCGCCTTCGGCGCCCGCTCGCGCGAGGAGCCGCAGCCGAAGTTGCGATCCGCCAGCAGGATCTGCGCGCCGTCGTAGGGCACCTGGTTCAGGATGAAATCCGGGTTCGGGCTGCCGTCGGGCAGGAAGCGCCACCAGTGGAACAGGTGCGCGCCATAGCCTTTCGCGTCGGTGCCGCCGAGAAAGATGGTCGGAATCATCTGGTCGGTGTCGATGTTGATGCGCAGCAGCGGCGCGGCCACGCCGGTGACGGCGGTGAGGGCTTCCATCAGGGCGCCCTCCGCGGGTCGGCGATGCAGCCGGCGATCGCGCTGGCCGCCACCGTCGCCGGGCTGGCGATGTGGGTACGGGTGCGCGGACCCTGGCGGCCCTCGAAATTGCGGTTGGTGGTGCTCAGCACCCGCAGGTCGGCGAAGCGGTCGTCGCCGATATGGCCGCAGAAACCGCAGGCCGACTCCAGCCATTCGAAGCCGGCGTCGCGGAACACCCGGTCCAGGCCTTCCGCCTCGGCGTCGCGTTTGACCCGGGTCGAGCCCGGCACGCACAGCGCCTGCAGTCCGGCGCGCACCTTGCGGCCGCGCAGGATGTCGGCCGCCGCGCGCAGGTCCGACAGCCGGGCGTTGGTGCAGGAGCCGATGTAGGCCACGTCGATCGGCAGGCCGGCCAGCGGCCGGCCCGGCTGCAGCTGCATGTAGGCCAGGGCTTTTTCCGCCAGCGCGCGGGTTTCGGCATCGGCCGCGGCCGACGGGTCGGGCACGCGGGCGTCGATGCCGGCCACCTGCTGCGGGCTGGTGCCCCAGGTGACCTGCGGCACCAGCCCGGCGCAGTCGATGCGCACCTCCTGGTCGAAGCGGGCGCCGTCGTCGCTGCGCAGGGTGCGCCAGTGCGCCGCCGCCGCGTCCCAGGCGGCGCCCCGGGGCGAATACTCCCGGCCGGCCAGGTACTGCAGGGTGGTGTCGTCGGCCGCCACGAAACCGTATTTGCAGGAGAACTCGATCGACATGTTGCACACCGTCAGCCGCCCTTCCACCGGCAGCGCGCGGATCGCCGAGCCGGTGTATTCGGCCGCGTAGCCGATGCCGCCCTGCGCGCCGACGCGGCCGATCAGCGCCATCACCATGTCCTTGGCCGACACCCCCACCGGCAGCCGGCCGTCGAAATCCACCCGCATCCGGCGCGGCCGCGCCTGCGCCAGGGTCTGGGTGGCCAGCACATGCTCGGCCTCGCTGGCGCCGATGCCGAAGGCGATCGCACCCACGCCGCCGACGGTGCTGGTGTGGCTGTCGCAGCAGACCAGCGTGGCGCCGGGAAAGGCGATGCCGAGCTCCGGCGCCACCACATGGGCGATGCCCTGGCGCGGGTCGTCGTAGTCGATGAAATGGAAACCCCATTCGCGCGAGGCGCGGCGGGTGGTCTCGATCATGATCGGCCCGCTCGCCGAGGGCGACTCGGTCGGCCCGCGGCCGGGGCGGGTCGAGATCAGGTGCTCGATCATGGTGAAGATCTGGCCGCGGCTCATCGGCTCGCGCCCGGCCTCGGCCAAGGCGCGCACCGCCTGGCTGCCGGAGAGCTCGTGCAGCACCAGCCGGTCGATCTGCAGCAGGTCGGCGTCGCTGCCCAGGCGGCAGATCACATGCTCGTCCCACATCTTGTCGAAGGCGGTGCGCGGCACCGCCCAGGCTGGAGCGTTCATCGGCGCCGTCCTTTCATTCGATGCGGATCGCCGCTTTTTTCACCAGCGCGCGCCAGCGGTCGATGTCGCTGCGCAGGGTCTGCGTCAGCAGCTCCGGCGCGCCGCCGATGACCGCCGAGCCGTCGGCCTCGAAGCGCTCGACCACCGCCGGCGTGCGCAGCACCTCGTTGAGCGCCTGGTTCAGCCGCGCCACCGTCTCCGCCGGCATGCCGCGCGGGCCGGCCACCGCCTTCCAGTCGAACACCTGGTAGTCCCAGCCCTGCTCGGCGAAGGTGGCCACGTCGGGCAGGCCCGGCAGCCGCTTGCTGCCGGCCATGCCCAGCGCCCGCACCTTGCCCGATTTCACATAGGGCGCGATGAAGGTGGCGGTGCTCAGCACCAGCTGCACATTGCCGCCCAGCAGGTCGGTCATCGCGGCCGACGATCCCTTGTACGGCACATGCAGGAACTGCGCGCCCACCGTGTAGCCCAGTTCCTCCATGCCCAGGTGGGCGATCGAGCCGGCGCCCGACGAGCCGTGGCTGATGCTGCCCGGTGCCTTGCGCGCCGCGGCCACCAGCTCGCGGGTGTTGGCCCACGGCGCCGACGGCAGCGCCACCAGGATCAGCGGATCGCGGGTGGCCAGGATGATCGGCTGCATGTCGCCCACCGGGTCGAAGGCCAGCTTGCCGACCGCCGCCTGGATGCCGTAGGTGCTCGACAGGCTCAGCAGGGTGTAGCCGTCGGCGGGCGCCCGCATCACATAGGCCGAGCCGATGTTGCCGCTGGCGCCGGCCCGGTTGTCGACCACCACCGAGCCCTCCAGCCGCTCCGACATTCCCCTGGCCAGCAGCCGGGCGGTGGTATCGCCGCCGCCGCCGGGGGCGAAGGGCACCACCAGGGTGATCGGCCGCGCCGGGAAGCGGGGCTGCGACCGGGCACCGGCCACCGCCGCGGTGAAGGCGCCGCCGGCCAGGCCGCGGATGAGTTGTCTCCTGAACATGGACTGTCCTCTTTTCTTGGTTCCGAGCCGCCAGTATCTCCAGCGGCGCGGCCGGCGCCAATGGAACCACTGGTCCTATCGGGAATACCACGAAAGGCTGGCAAGCTCGCGCCATGCCGCAGCAGACCAGCCCCATCGCCAAATACCACCTGATCGAAATCGCGCTGGCCGGCCGCATCCGCGCCGGCGCCTACCCCGACGGCGCCCTGCCCGCCGAGCGCCGGCTGGCCGAGGAGTTCGGCGTGGCCCGGGTGACCATCCGGCACGCGCTGCGCCGGCTGGAGGACCAGGGCCTGATCGCCCGCCCGCAGCGACGCGGTACCCCCGCCACCACCGTCGCGTCCGCTACCGGCTCCGCCGCCGCCGGCGCCGCCCCGCGACCGCGCCTGCTGCGCGAGCATGTCGACCAGTTCCTCGACCGCGGCCGGCCCGACCAGCGCAAGGTGCTGCGCTTCGGCCCCGCCACCGCCACCCACCGGGTGGCGCAGGCACTCGGCCTGGCCGCAGGCGACCCGGTGCTGCGCATCGTGCGCCTGCGCAGCCGCGCCGGCCTGCCGCTCACCTACACCGAGAGCTTCATCCCCGGCCGGCTGGCGCACATCTTCGACCGGGCGCAACTGGGCCGGCAGGCGCTGATCCAGGCGCTGGAGGACGGCGGGGTGAAAGTGGGCGCCGCCGACCAGAGCGTGCGCGCCGACCGCTGCCCGGCGGACATCGCCGCCGCCCTGCGCCTGACCGCCCACGAGCCGGTGCTGTGCCTGGAGCGGGTGGTGTACGACGACACCGCGGTGCCGGTGCAGATGCTGCTGGGCTGGTACCGGGCGGACGCCTTCGACATCCAGATGCACATGTCGCGGGCGGACGACCTGACCCGGGTGTGGATGCGGGCGCGCTGAGCGGCGTGCAGCCTCGCCCGCCTTGCGTCTTGTCACCCGCCCGCCCCGCCGCCGACCTATGTTCCGCAGCCTCGTCTCCCGTCGTCGCCACCCTGCCCGCCCCTCCTACCGGACCGCGCCTTGAAGAAAATCCTCCACAAAGTCGGCAGCTTCCTGGCCGACACCTTCTGGGTGCTGCCCGGACTCGTCGTGTGCTTCGGCATCGCGCTGGCCCTGGTGCTGGTCGAAATCGACCGGCAGGCGGTGTTGCCGCAGTCGTGGCTGCGCGACTGGCTCTACGACGGCAGCGGCACCGGCGCCCGCACCCTGCTGGGCGCGGTGGCGTCGTCCACCATCGGGGTGGCGGGCACGGTGTTCTCGATCACCATCGCGGCGCTGTCGCTGGCGGCCGGCCAGATGGGGCCGCGGCTGCTGCGCAACTTCACCCACGACCGCGGCAACCAGGTCACCCTCGGCGCCTTCCTGGGCACCTTCGCCTATGCGCTGCTGGTGCTGCGCAGCGTGCGCACCCAGGAGGAAGGCGTGTTCGTGCCGCACCTGGCGCTCACCGTGGCGATCCTGCTGGCGCTGGTGTGCGTCGGCACGCTGGTGTATTTCGTCGGGCACATGGCCAGCCGGATCAACGTCGACACGGTGATCGACCTGGTGAGCGAGGACGTGCGCAGGGCGATCGTGCGCCTCACCGCCGACAACGCCCAGCATGCGCCGCACCCGGCAGGCTTCTGGAAGAACGCCGCCGCGGTGCGCGACCCCCGGCGCGGCTACCTGCAGCATCTCGACGAAGCCGGCCTGGCCGACTGGGCGGCGGCCCACGGCACGGCGATCCGCCTGCTGGTGCGGCCGGGCGACTATGTGTTTCCCGGCGCGCCGATCGCGCAAGTGCAGCCGCCCTGCGAAGGCGCCGATGCCGCCATCCGCGCCGCCACCGCGCTCGGCGGCGAGCGCAGCAGCGCGGCCGACATCGAGTTCGCCATCCGCCAGCTGGTCGAGGTGGCCGACCGCGCCCTGTCGCCCGGCACCAACGATCCCTACACCGCCATCAGCGTGCTCGACCGCCTGGGCGCGTCGCTCTGCGACGTGGCCGGCCGCGGCCTGCCGACCGGCGTCACCCTGCGCGACGGCCGCCCGGTGCTGGAGGTGCCGGCGGTCGATTACGACGGCCTGTGCGACGCCATGTTCCACATGGTTCGCCAGGACGGCGCCGGCAGCGCCGCGGTGCTGATCCGCATGCTCGACGTGCTGGCGGCGGTGGCCGCCTGCGAACAGCGCCCCGACCGGCGCCAGACCCTAAAGCGCCATGTGGCGCTGGTGGTGACCGATGCCGAGCGCACCATCCCCAACACCGAGGACCTGGCCGACCTGAAACGGCGCGAGTGTCGCTTCCTGGATACCTGTGGCGCCGCCCCCGCCGTTTTGTGAGGGCCATTGGTGGACACCGGATCGAAGCGGCAGATAATGATTCCAAATGTTCGGGTTGTGAGGAAGATGTAATGACAGCGCGTGCAGGCCGCCAGCGGCACTCCGGCCATTCGCTTACCGTCCCGGCGCGACGTCCGCCCCTGTCGGCGGACCGGTCCAGCCCACGCCCGTCGTCGTTAGGCAGCATGTCAACCCCTCATCCATGAGCACCACCACCAGTCCCGCCTTCAGCCATCCCGACCTCGGCCCCGTCATCGACGTGATGAGCGACGAGCAGCTCGACCAACTCGAATTCGGCGTCATCGGCTTCGATGCCGACACCACCGTGCGCCGCTACAGCGCCTACGAATCCCGCATGGCCGGACTGTCGCCCGACCGGGTGCTGGGTGCGGCGCTGTTCACTTCGGTGGCGCCCTGCATGAACAATTTCCTGGTGGCCCAGCGCTTCGAGGACGCTGCGATCGACGGCACGACGCTCGACGCGGAAATCGACTATGTGCTGACGCTGCGCATGCGCCCCAGCAAGGTCAAGCTGCGGCTGCTGGCCGCGCCGGGCATGTCGCTGCGCTACGTGCTGGTGAACCGGCGCCTGTAATGGCGGACGCCACCTTCGATGCGGCGCACGAGTACGAGGCGCTGGTCCAGTTCCTCTACATCGCCCCGGTCGGCCTGGTGCAGGCCTCGCTCGACGGCGAGATCGTCATGATCAACCCGGTGTCGGCCCAGCTGCTGCTGCCGCTGGCGCCCGGCGGCGAGCTGACCAACCTGTTCACCGCCCTGGAAGCGGTGGTGCCCGATCTGCGTTTCCTGGTCGACAGCTTCCAGGCACCGCAGGGCATGGTGTGCGACGGCGTGCGCATTCCGCTGAACGTGGCGGCGTCCGCCAAATCGCGGCCTTCGATGCTGTCGCTGACGCTGCTCAAGCTCGACGAGGGCCGCCTGATGGCGGTCATCAACGACATCACCCAGCAGGTGGCGCGCGAGCGCCTGCTCAAGCAGAACGAGGCCTGGCTCAACGCCATCATGATGGGCGTGACTGAATACGCCCTGGTCCGGCTCGACCGCAACGGCCGCATCGACGACTGGAACCCCAGCATCGGCCGCATCACCGGCTTCGACAGCGACGCCACCGTGGGCCAGCCGTTCTCGGTGTTCTACCCGGCCGGCAGCACCACGCCCGAGCGTCTGCTCGACCGGTTGCGCGAGGCCGACGAGAGCGGCTGGAGCCTGGACGAGGGCTGGCGCCTGAAGGCCGACGGCACCCGCTTCTGGGGCAGCGCGATGATCACGCCGCTCGAGGCGCCGCTGACCGCCATCCCCTGCACCGCGCAGGCAGCGGCCGGCACCGCCCTCGCCGGTGCGCCGGTCAAGCCGCCGCCGCCGCCCACGCCCGCCTACAGCATGGTGATCCGCGACATCACCGAGAAGCGTGAGGCCAGCGAGGCGCAGCGCCGCGCCATCGCCTGCGACCACCTCACCGGCATCGGCAACCGGCGCACCTTCTTCGAGGCGGCCGAACTGGAGTTCTCGCGCGGCCAGCGCAGCACCCGCTGGCTGTCGCTGCTGATGCTCGACCTGGACCGCTTCAAGGACATCAACGACCAGTACGGCCACCCGGTCGGCGACATCGTGCTGCGCGATTTCGCGGCGCTGCTGAGCGCCTGCTTCCGCGAGGTCGACATCGTGGCGCGCATCGGCGGCGAGGAATTCGCGGTGCTGATGCCGTCCACCGACCGCGACGAGGCGGAGCGCGCCGCCGAGCGGCTGCGCCGCATGGTCGCCAGCCACGCGGTGCAGAGCGGCGGCCATACCGTCCACTACACCGTCAGCGGCGGCATCGCCACCGTCGACAGCGCCGGCACCGATCTGGAAACGCTGATGCGCAAGGCGGATTCGGCGCTCTATACGGCCAAGGATGCGGGACGCAACCGCATCTCCACCTGGGATGACGCGGGTGCCGCGCCGACCGGAGTGCGCGTTCGGCCCGCTTCGGAAGGGCCCGCCGTTGGAACATGACAAAGAGACGCTCGCGCGTCTGGCGACGGAATCCGAGAACGCATACGAATCGTTGATGCAGTTCCTCTACCGTGCGCCGGTCGGTCTGGCCCAGACCCAGATCGACGGCACGGTGGAAATGATGAACCCGATGGCGGCCAGCCTGCTGCTGCCGCTGTCGGGCGACAGCAACCTGGACAACCTGTTCCGCGCGCTGGAAGACGTGGCGCCGCAACTGCGCCAGACCATCGAGACCTATCCGGAATCGTCCGGCGCGGTCTGCGAAGCGCTGCGCATGAATGTCTCCAGCGGCACCGGCGAACGCGCGGTGCGCCAGACGCTGTCGCTGAGCGTGCTCAAGCTCGACGACAACCGGCTGATGGTGATGATCAGCGACGTGTCGCTGGAAGTGGCGCGCGAGCAGACCGGCCTCGACCGCCGTCTGCGCGCGGCCTCGCGCATCGACTCGCTCACCCAGATGCTCAACCGCGCCGCGGTGCGCGAACTGGTGGACCGCGCCATCGAACGCACCGCCGACGGCCGGCGCGAATTCGCGGTGCTGTTCCTGAACTGCGACCGCTTCAAGCAGATCAACGATTCGCTCGGCCACAGCGCCGGCGACGAGGTGCTGAGCCTGATGGCCGAGCGCCTGCGCTCCACCCTGCGCCAGCATCTGCGCGAGGTCGACGGCGGCGAGGAGCAGGAGGCCGACACCGCCGGGCGTATCGGCGGCGACGAATTCCTGGTGGTGGTGAGCGACCTGCACTCGGCCGCCTGCGCCCAGCTGGTGGCGCAGCGGCTGCTGGCGGCGCTCGGCAAGCCCTACACGGTGCACGGCCGGCAGGTGCATGCCGATGTCAGCATCGGCATCGTCATGCAGCCGCAGATGACCGGCAACGCCGACCGCATCCTGCAGGACGCCAGCATCGCGATGCGCGAGGCCAAGCGCCTGGGCGGCGGCCGTTCGGTGGTGTTCGAGCCGTCGATGCACGACCAGGCCGAGCGGCGCGGCGCGATGGAGCTGGACCTGCGCCGGGCGCTGCTGGAGCATGAATTCTTCGTGGTGTACCAGCCGGTTGTCGATTTGCGGGCGGGCGGCCCGCAAGCCGACGGGGCCGGGCATGCGCACGCCGCCGGCGTCGAGGCGCTGGTGCGCTGGCGCCACCCCGAGCGCGGTCTGATCCCGCCGGTCGATTTCATCGGCATCGCCGAGGAATGCGGCCTGATCAGCGCGATCGGCGAGTTCGTGCTGCGCACCGCCTGCCGGCAGTTCATGCAGTGGCGCATCGGCTTGGGCTCCTGCGCACCCCGGCTGCTGGCGGTGAACCTCTCGCGAGGGCAGCTGCTGGAGCCCGGCTTCGTCGCGGTGGTGGAGCAGGTGCTGGCCGATTGCGGCATGCAGCCCGAGCATCTGCAGCTGGAAGTCACCGAGAGCCTGGCCGCGCAGGACCGCACGGTGCAGGCCGAGCTGCGCCTGCTCAAGGACCTGGGCGTGACGCTGGCGCTGGACGATTTCGGCACCGGCTACTCGTCGCTGTCGAGCCTGCACCAGCTGCCGGTGAGCACGGTGAAGATCGACCGCAGCTTCGTCAGCGAAGCGGTGACCAGTGCCCACCACCGGGTGCTGATCGAGGTGACCATCAGCGTGGCCCGCAGCCTGGGCATGTCGACGGTGGCCGAAGGCATCGAGACCCGCGAACAGGGCGAGCTGCTGCGCAGCCTGGGCTGCGACAAGGGCCAGGGCTACTACTACGGCCGGCCGTTGGCGTCAGACGACCTGGCTAGCTGGTCGCGTGCGACGGCGGCAGCGGCGGCCGACCCGGCGGACGCGGCGGCCACGCCGTAGCGACCCGGGCCAGGCCGATGCAATCCCTGCGCGAAGCCCACCTCGTCGCCCGCCTGGTGCTGGTGTGGTTCGCGCTCTATCTCGGCGCGGCGGTGGCCTCGCCGGTGGTCGCGCCGCAGGGCTATGAACTGGTCTGCTCCAGCGTCGGCATGGTCAAGCTGATCGTCGCCGACGACAGCGCCGGTGGCGCGGGCGATGCCGGCAGCGGCACCCATTCGGCCATGGACTGCCCGCTGTGCGCCCCGGGCGGCGTGCCGCCCTCCCCGGCGATGACGGTGCGGGTGGCGCCGGCCCAGCCGCTGGCCTACGCCACCTGGCCGATACCGGCGGCGCGCATCGCCGTTGCCACCGCCGCGCCCTTGCCCGCACGCGGGCCTCCCCCAGGTTCCTGACCCTCGACGCGCCGCCCACGCCGCCCGCCTCGCTGCCGGCTGCGTGCGTCGCGGCACACCGCCGATGCACGCCCTGCGCGTGCCTGCAGCACCGCCCTGCACCCTCCCGGGCAGCCGGCGGCCGCCCCTTCATTCGAGACATGTCATGAACCGTTCCACTCTTGATGCGCCGTCGCATCCCGCGATCGCCGCTTTTTCCCGCACCGCGTCCGCATCAGCCGCCTCCGTCCTCGTCGCCCTGGCGTCGGCCACGTCCGCCGCGCA